>JBILPB010000033.1:0-25726 GCA_044374175.1 Bacteroidia bacterium
TCAAAAGACCCTAATACGGTTGTAGTAAAAGATCAATACAAAGTAGACTTCAATGGCATTCAAATGAGCTTAAATCTTGAAGTTACTCCGAGTGCAGAAGTGTTATTAATTTTTGATCGTAAAATTGGTGATATCATTACAGGAACGGGCAGTGGCAATATAAAGATGGACATAAGTCCACTAGGCAACTTTACCATGTATGGCAACTATGTTATTTCAAAGGGTAGTTATTTATTTACATTAAAAAATGTAATTAATAAAAAGTTTAAAATTACCGAAGGTGGAACCATTAATTGGAATGGCGACCCTTTTGAAGCTGATATTAATTTAGATGCAGTGTATAAATTAAGAACATCATTGAATGAGATTTTAGTATCAGATAGCAGCAAAAGAAGAGTTCCAGTTGACTGTGTAATTAAAATGACTGATAAATTAATGAATCCAACCATAAAGTTTGATATAAAGCTGCCACAATCGGATGAAAGAATTCAAAATGATGTGCGGGCGGCTATCAATACCGATAATGAATCAGAGTTAAACAAACAAATGTTTTCTTTACTTATGCTTGGCCGTTTTTTTCCGCCTAATGAAGCTGTGTCTTCGAGCAGTTTGGGGCTTTCGCAAAACACCTCTGAATTGCTTTCATCGCAGCTTAGCAACATGCTATCGCAAAGTAATGAATATGTAACTTTAGGTGTAAATGTGCGCGCTGGAGACCAAACTGCCTCCAATGAATGGCAAGCAAGTATGAGCACACAATTGTTTCAACAGCGCTTAAGCATTGATGGAAACGTGGGTGTAGCTAATAATCCAGCGAGTGCAAGTAACTTGGTTGGCGATATGAGTGTAGAGTACAAAGTAACCACTGATGGTAAGTTAAGACTGCGTGCATTTACACAAAGTAATGATTACACAAACTTAACCACTATTGCACCCTACACCCAAGGCGTAGGTGTATTTTACCGCGAGGATTTTGAAACCTTTAACGAGCTTTTTAAAAACTATAGCAATAAACTATTGTTTTTCAGGAAAGATAAGTTAACACCTGATGATGTTACACCAGAAGAAAAAATTAACAATTAATCCTTTACGTAAACTCTGTATTCCCAAGGTTTTAATTTTAACTCGTCTTCAATTTTAAGGGTTCCCTTTTTATCGGTAAACAGTTCAGTATAACTTGGAGCAAAAAGATATCTATCAAATTTAACCGTGGCTTCTTTGTTTGATAAATTAAGAATTACCACCACTTCATCTTTTCCCTTTCTTCTGTAATATGAATACACCTGATCGGGATTATTATTCATAATTTTAGCAAATGAACCACCCGACTCTGAATGCAATAAAGCATTGTTTCTTCTTTTTAGCGATAGCAATCTTGTATAAAAATCGGCATTGGAATAATTGCCCCAAACAATAGGATCTTTTTCAAAAAACTTAAGTCTTTTGTCTAATCCAGCTTCTTGTCCACTATACAGCAAAGGCATTCCGTTGAGTGTGGCACATAAAACATAAAATGCTTTTGATCCCTCGCCAAACATTTCTTTTTCGGTACCATTCCATGAATTTTCGTCATGATTAGTCGTAAAATACATTCTTACAGCCTTAGGCGAATAGTAAAATTTATCCTCGCTTAAGTAATCATCAATAGCCCTTGCAGGATACTCTCCTTTAGCTACTTTTCTAAAAACGCCAAAACCTTTCCAAGTGTAGGTCATGTTAAATGCAGCGTGTAATTCGGGTTTTTCGCCTTCGGCCAACATAAATAAATTAGGGTTAGCAGCAATTAATTCTTTATGTGCTTCGATCCAAAAATCGGTAGGTACCATTTCGGCAACATCACATCTAAAACCATCAATTTTAGTGTCGCTCAGCCAAAACTTCATGGCATCAATCATGGCTGCACGTGTAGCTTTATTATCATAATTTAAATCTATCACATCGCTCCAATCGGCCACTGGCGGTATAAATTTCCCCAATGAATCCTTCGTATAAAAATCGGGATTTGTTTCTGTCCATTTATGATCAGCTGCTGTATGATTGGCTACCCAATCAATAATGACATGCATACCAATAGAATGGGCGTAGTTAACCATGTGTTTAAATTCATCCATGGTGCCAAATTCTTCGCTTACTGCTTTGTAATCCTTTACAGCATAGTAACTCCCTAAAGTTCCTTTGCGTTCTTTAACGCCTATCGGATGAATGGGCATAAACCAGAGTATATCAACACCCATGGATTTTAAACGGGGAATTTCTTTTTCAAAAGTTTTAAAAGTTGCATTCTTAGCATACTGCCTTAAATTTACTTCATAAATAGTACTGTTAATTGACCATAATGGTTGATTAATAAAAACTTGGCCAACTGCTTTTTTAGGTTCCTCCATCTTATTTTCTACTTGTGCAATACCTGATGAAAATAAGCCCAAGCCCATAAAGGCGGTTACTAAAATTTGTTTTGAATATTGTTTCATAGTAAATTTATTATTTAAAATTCGATCACTTTTTTACTTATTTTAATCTTTAAAAGGAGCAACTCATTTGGTCTTGTTCTTTTATTTTACTTCAAAACTTTGTTGTTTATCTTATAAAGCTTTCGCACAAATTTAAAATATTCATTTTGCAATTTTATAAATACATTCTTAATTTCTAATTTATTTTAAATTTAGCCCCACCTTGCGGTCATTTTTACAAATTTACTTGCTGCAACACACACTATATTTATTTCTACTGTCAATTTAGCATCGTTTTAATACCTGCATAAATTTAAGCAACTTTTAACCCAAATTCCTCCTCAGCAAGCTAATCAACTTTATTTTACCTCAGCCTTAAGTACTTACTCCCATTTTGAATTTCAGAACAGCGCGCTTATTCTTTCAATCGAAAAGAGTTAGTGCGTATTTCATATTATTGCTAAATTTTGTTCACCAAAAATTCCTACTGCGTAACATGTTTAAAATTTCCCTCTGCTTTATTGCCGCAATTCATTTTTACTATTTTGTGGTAATAATTTCAAATGAATTTGCTGGCAGCTCAATGATTAATTCATTATTTTGAATACTAAACTTGCCATTAAAATGCTTTTTTAAACTTGCTGATGAATATTCTTTTGGCAGCTTTACTTCAAACTTTATGGATTTATTATCTTTATTAAAAAACACCAAGGCTGCACTATCAAAGTAATATCTTGCATAAGCCATCACCTTTTTATCTGCTTTTAATAAATCGTAATCGCCATAGATTAAAGCCATATTATTTTTACGCAGGTTAAAAAGTTTTTTTGTGATTGCTAATTGATTGGCTTCATCGGCAGGTAAATTTTTAAATTTCATCATGCGTCTATTGTCAGGGTCGCCAGCACCAGGCATGCCTATTTCATCGCCATAATAAATGACTGGAACACCTGGAATAGTGGCAATATAAGCCATCAATTGGGCAAGCTTTTTATATCCCACTTTATTTTTAACAATGATATTTCTTTTCCAACCTGATTCTTTGTCATCATCACTAAATTTTAAGTCGCCACCAGCATATGAAATAAAGCGTGCAATATCATGGTTTCCACTGATGTTGCCCATCAATGAATGCCAACCATAATAATTGAATGATTCATTTAAAGATTCACTCAATTTAGTGAATGGTTCATTATCGTTTACAAAAACACTACGTGCATCAAAATATAAATTAAAATCGAATTGCGCGTTTTGCTGCCCACTACTTACGTAACTTCCAATCAATTCTCTACTTCCAAAGGTTTCACCAATCTGGTAAGGAACGGGCACTTTATTTTTTTGTGCATACACTTTAATTTTCTTTGTTAATGCTCGCCAAAAATCTTCGCTCACATGTTTTGTAGCATCATGTCTAAAACCATCAATACCATATTTTTCTAACCAAAACATGGCCGAATCGCTCATTGCTTCAATTACTTCTGGTTTAGTATAATCTAAATCTGGTAAAAAAGTATCGAACCAAGTGGTTAATCTTTGTTCATCCCAAATTCTAATATTTTTTCTACCATCAGGTAAATCGATAGGTGTGGTCCAGTCTTTGTGGTTTATGTATAAAGGATGTTTTTCGTGCACGTGATTGGAGACATAATCTAATAAAATATTTATGTTTTTATGATGCGCATGGGCAATGGTTGATTTCAATATCTTTTCATCACCAAATCTAAAATCAACTTTAGTACTTGATATTGGCCAATAACCATGATAGCCACTGTACTTTCTGTGAGGTGCAGGATATTCAACATAAGCTTCGTATGGATTTTGCACAATAGGCGACATCCAAATGGTATTTATACCCAGGCTCTTGAAATAGTTATCTTGTATTTTTAGGTCAATGCCAGCAATATCACCACCCATATAATTGGCTTTTGGTAATACTTCAGCGTCTTTTACAGGAAAATTATTTTTTTTATCTGCATCATTAAAGCGGTCTACCATCATAAAATACATGATCATTGCAGCTTTATCAAATCGGTTTAAATCGGCCGTTTGCTTTACCACATTTCCATTTTTGAGCGGAATCATTATGTCGTTAGATGAGCCTTCTTTATTATAACTATAGACTCTAATGCATGATTTAGGGCTACTGGCAGCAGCCTCCGGAATTCTAATTTCAAGAATCCCATTTTCGTAGTTTATAAATTGTTTGGATAGATTAAAATTATCCCATAGCACAAAAAATTGCTCAGGATTATTGAAAGTTTCAATTCTAATTAAATTGCCATTGGCCCAATTGGTATGTAATTTTGGCAGTTTAGCAGCACTTACATTTCCAATACTTACCAAAGAATTTATGCCACCCATGTTGTTATCAACTTTATCAGGATTCATTGGATCAAGCATCCATTTATCATCAACTACCAATTGATAAGCATATTTACCGGGACTTAAAGTTAACTTACAACTAAAAACATTTCCATCAAACGTCAATGATGTATTGTTAGGCGTCCATCCATTAAAATCGCCTGCCAATTGCACTTTTGCGGGTGCTGTGCCCAAGGCAGTGTATTTAAACTCATGCGTAACTTTTTGTGAACGTTTTAAAACAACCGAATACTCATAATTTCCCACATAAAGATTTAAATATAACAATGGTGGCAGCGTTTTTCCAGCTTCAGTTAAAGTAATTGTTTTTTTATCTGCTGAAAGCTTAGCGTTTAAGTAGGGCCTTGCAGCTACAGAATCCAATGCGCTTTCATCAATCAAAACATCATTAGTTGGAATGACTGTTTCCTTTGGTTGTAAATTTATAGGCAGTACATTGTCCAAAATTAAATCACTGGTAGGCACTTTTAAATGTCCTTCATTATTGCATGATGAAAACAAGCCTAACACAATTAGCAAAGAAAAAACTGACAAACTTTTAACTTTATTCATGGCCATGTATATTATCTTACAAAATTAGAATTAAAACTTCCAAAGCAATGTTATTTCTTCTTTGCTGTTTTCTATTTCCACAAAAGGAACATTTTCTATCAGCATAGGTGGTTTGGGTGGCTTATGATAAGGGTCGAAATCTGAAATAGGTTCAATATATTTCATGGCTTCATATTTAATCTTTACCCCACTGCCATTCATCAATACAGTATCCTTTAAATTATTAAAGCCATGTAAAATTACTTTTAGCGTTTTAAAATGTGAAGTGTAATTTCCTTCTTGTTTTTCTAAAATAATTTTACCCTCAGTAAAACAATTATTCATCAATCTATTACAATAAGTCCCCTGTTCAAAGGCAAAGGTATTTCCATCATCTTCGTAATAAACAAAATCACCATTATCCTCACCCCATACATGCAATCGCATGGTAGTTTCTGGTTTTATTTTTAGTGATTGCACGGCCGTTTGTGATGGCATAAATCCACCTGCTTTAACGTAAATTGGAAGTATTTCTTTTGAAACTTCAATCAACATTTCTTTACCACCTGTATGTAATTCATCGGTATACAAATTAAACCATTTGCCTTCGGGTAAATACACTTTGGTGTATTCTCTAAAACTTTCGGTAGGTATAATCAATAAATTCTTACCAAATAAATATTGATGTTGAAATTGGTTTTGATACACATGTTCATCAAAGGTATAATCAATGGCTAAAGAGCGCGCAATAGGCAATCCATTTTGCGTTGATTCAAAAAATGTGGAATAGATATAAGGCATTATTTTATAACGCAAGCGAATATAGTTTCTTGAAATATCTTCTACCTCTTCGCCAAAAGTCCAAGGTTCGCTATCTCTGCTATTGACCATGCTGTGCGCTCTAAAGAAAGGCGAAAACGCACCTAACATAATCCATCGTGCAAATAAATCGGGACTTGCTTCACCCGCAAAACCGCCCACATCATAGCCTGCAAAAGGAACGCCTGCCAAGCCCATGCTGTTCACTAATCTTACTCCAGCCATCATATGTTCTTCGGTAGCTACGTTATCACCAGTCCATACCGCACCATAGCGCTGCACCCCAGAAAAACCTGCCCGTGTGAGCACAAAAGGTCTGTTCCCATTCAATATTTTTTTAGCGCCTTCGTAAGTGCTGCGTGCCATTTGCATGCCATACACATTACGTGCTTTTTTATGAGTGGCACCTTCACCTTCATATTCAAACTCAATCAAATCAGGCAAATGCTGGCCCCAGGCTGCAGGCTCGTTCATATCATTCCAAAAACCTGTTACCCCATTATCGGTAAGCACATCTAATTTTTGGCCCCACCAAGTTCTTGTTTTTTCATCCGTAAAATCGGGAAAGCAACTCCAACCAGGCCAAACCTGACCGCTGTAATGCACACCATCAGGGTATTTTACAAATAAATCTTTTTCAACACCTTCTTCATAAGCAGCATAACCTTCTTCTCTTTTTACGCCTGGATCAATAATTACGGCCAAGTCGAAATTAAGCGCGCGCAATTCATCTGTCAACTTTTTTGGATCAGGGAAACGCTTATCATGCCAAGTAAAAACCTTGTAAGCATCCATGTAATGTATATCTAAATAAATTACATCGGCAGGTATATTTTTCTCACGAAAAGTACGCGCTGCATTCAACACTTCATAATCGGGATAATAACTGTAACGGCATTGTTGAAAGCCTAAGCTCCACAAAGGTGGTAATTCCATACGGCCAGTTAAAGCAGTGTAAGAAGTAATTATATCGGCCACTTTAGGATGATGAATAAAATAGTAATTCATCTCGCCATCTTCGGCCTGAAAATACATGAAGCGATCGTTGGATGCACCAAAATTAAATACTGTTTTATAGGTATTGTCTAAAAAAATCCCGTAAGGCAATTGGTCTTTAATACCAATATAAAAAGGGGTACTCAAATAAATTGGATCATCATCTACAGGGTAAGCAAAATTATCGGTGTTCCAATTGGTATAAGCTTTTCCTCTACGATTGAGGTTGCCTGTTTTTTCGCCTAAGCCAATATATTTTTCATTTGGATGTAGTGTTTTGTAAGTGGTTACTTCGGTGCCAATCCAAGATGTACCAAAGGATGCATGATCTTCATTTATCAACTGATCATCTAAAGTGTAAAACGAAA
Source organism: Bacteroidia bacterium (assembly GCA_044374175.1). Taxonomy (GTDB): domain Bacteria; phylum Bacteroidota; class Bacteroidia; order UBA4408; family UBA4408; genus CAIKXD01. The sequence continues at coordinate 7,547 of JBILPB010000033.1, forward strand.
CTCTGAAAGGATTTGTATGTAAAACCAACTTCAAAGCATTTGTTATTAGCACAATCGTATCACCCAATTCAACTATACTAAAGTCAGTTTCTAAAGGTGAACCTATAACCGCGTAAGAAAAATCTTCTTTCTCATGTATTTTTTTTGCAATTCTAATTCTTATGGTATTAGCGCTGTATACTAGAACTACCACATTTTCAGTTTCGGTTTGCAATAACAATCCATTTGCAATTTTTTGAATGCTTGTAATGGCTGCAATACTTCTATTGTAGTTGTTGGCGCGTCTTTTCATTTTATTATTCCCTTCCGTCTTTGTTTTCTCTTCAATCATAATTTAAAATTATAGGCTTTTATCACTTATGTTTAGGCTATAATATTAAGCAATATTTTTGCAAAACACAGTTTTAAAACTTTTAAAGTGTCAATATTACACTTTAAAAGAAAAATATGAAAGTTTTTTGTGCTATTTTTTATTGGAAGGATTAAAAATTTGGGTGGTTAGGTAAGTGGATTTAGTTTTTGAATAGAGAAATTGGAAGGTGGCCGTCTCCAGGCTTCGGCAGTTTATCAAGCGGGTAAATTAAGTTTTGTTGGTGATAACACCAACAAAGAGTATAATAACTAAATTGATTTCCATCATCTTGAACAGCACAAGAACGCAAGTTGGACATGCTATTTTAAAATAATGCCAAGGAGCGCTTCACTTTTACTGTGGTGGAAAAAAGTCCAAAGATTTACCAACTATTTTTTATATCTCACTTTAATATCTCTACTGGTATGCAAAATACTATAAACAATAACTGATGTTTTGTCAATTTCAAACATGATTACGTAAGGGAAATTTTTAATGGGTGCTTGTCTAAAACTCTTATATTTTTCTTGAAATCCATTGGGATTAAATTCAGCATATTTCACTGCTGTTTCCCAGGCATCTAAAAACTTTTCTCCCAATCCTTCAGCACAACCTTCATAGTAAAAATATATATCCTTAATTTGCTTAACAGCATGTTCTTTTACTTCAATTTTAAACTTAACTTTTGACATGCTTTCGAACTTCCTTCAAGTTAAATGATTTCATTTTTTTTGATTGATGCAAGAGTTTTAAATCGTCCAATTGGGCTTTATCATCATCAGATAATTCATAGCTGGCGTTTGTATCAAAAATCAAATTGTAAATAGCATCTAACTTAGTTTTATCTGCGATGTCAATAAATGCATGAAGTTGTTTGCGAATTATTGAAGTGGTCATATCCATTTTTTTAGTAAAAGTATAAAAAAACCTTCAATTAAATAAATCAATTTTGTTTATAAAACTATCCCTCAAATGAACTTTTTTCTTAAAGCTGCAAAATGACAAGGTCTTGAAAACTTTTCCAATCAATCCAACTTAAACAAATACAGCCTTGCATGCACATTGGCTATTTCTTCACTAGAAATATAAAGGTTTGTGTTATCTTTAAATGCAACAGCTTCCATTTGTCCAAGTTGTGCATACTGCCCTAAGGTGTATTTTTTAGCATTCCCTGTAAAAAAATTATCGCCTGTAAAACCATCAAAAGTCCATAAAAAACAATCAGATTTTTTGTTGTATCCAACAAGCGCAATTCTTTTGCCATCCGAACTTATATCAGCACCGGTAATACGTCCTCCCACTTCAAAACTTGCCATATATTTGGCTGCATAATTGCCAGGCGTGGCGGGCAAAACATACAAATCGGTTTTATCGTCAAGTCTGTTTTTTGTAAATAAATAAATTTGATTGTTGAAGCAAAGAATGGCCTCACAATCAAAATTATGCTTTTTAGAAACATCAAATACTGTTTGTTCAGGATAATGAAAATTAATGCTACCGATTGATTTTATTGTAATGTTATTTTTATTGATATCCTTTATGGGAACAAGGTGTATGGCTAAGTTCTTTCTTTCGCCTTCATTATTACCCATATCGCCTACAAACAAAAACGCCTCATTTTGGGCCACATCTTCCCAGTCATTATTCTGAAAATTTTGGGCAGTAATGGTTTGCACAATATTTCCATTTTCTGGATTGATAAGCATCAAGTCATTACTCCGACCTTTATCGTTGTGCGTTATTAAAACATCTCCAATTAAAGCCAAGCCAGAGGTTTCCTTAATTTTTACATTTAATTCGGTAATTAGTTTTAAGTTTTTTGAAGAAGTAATATTTGAATCCACCAAGCTGGATTTGCTATTTGAATCATTAGTTTTGCTTTCCTTACAAGAAACAAAGGCCATGCTTGAAAGGCCTATGAAAGCTATTAAGCCAATATAAAAAATAGTATTTAATAAGTTTTTATACTTCATCAAAAAATACATTCACTTTTGTAACACCTTCTAAATTATTTAATTCAGAAGCAAATAACCCAGCCTTATTCATGTTCTTTAAAATTACATAATAGGAGTACTCGGTAAGCTGCGCATCATTTTCACCTATTTTTTTAATGTTGATGAGTTTATGTTTTTTACAAAAATTGGAAAAAGTTTTATGCAGCGCTACTTCTGGTTGGTTTGCATTTTTAAAAATTACCTGTACCAAATATTCTCTTCTTACTTTCGAATTTTCGTTCAAGAATGATGCCACGTAAATTACTGTACCAATAAAAAATGTGCCAGTTATAGCAATTGCAAAAGCGCCAGAACCACAAGCCAAACCTAAGGCTAATGCAAAGAAAATAAACATGATATCCTGAGTATCTTTAACGGCAGTTCTAAATCTAATAATTGACATTGCCCCTACCAATCCGAAAGCCCTGGCCAAATTATTTCCAATGACCATAATTACTAAGGCAGTAATTAGCGTAAGCATGATTATAGAAATAACATAACCCGATGAATAACTAATTCCTTTATATGTAGCTCTGTATAATATAGCCACAATAACTCCACAAAAAAGCGCTACAACTAGGTTTGCCAGCGCCTCTGCAGGGCTTAAAGAAAACATAAAAATATCTTGAAATTGAGTATCCACTTTATTTATAACATTTTTTGATTATAGGTTGATATTTCGCTGTGAAAAAACGCTGCAGCATATTTTGATAAAGCCTCATGCTTTAATTCAAATTCTTGTATGATTGATTTGCACCATGAAGGCATGCCCCCTTCAAAATATTTTATTTCTAAAATAAATGCATCTTTCCAAATATGCGAAAGTCCATTATTGCTAAAAAGTTCGCTCAAATGGGGAAAAACAGCAGCTCGTATATTTTTATCAAATGTAATTCTTACTCCTGGATCAAACTTACCATGATATGGCTCTCTATCATAAACTATAAGATTAACAGGACGTTGGGCTTCGCGATGATAGTGAAATAAAAAACGAGCGGCATCTTCTTTCATGGTATCACTTGATTTTCCAATTGATCGCTTAAGTTCACCAGTTTCGAGGGTTTTGTCTAACAAATCATATAAAGTAATGGCCCTATTTTTGGCAATTCTATTGCCTAATTTTCTTTTTATTTCTAAAAAAACTTCGCAGCCTGCAAAATAGTTATTATAACCTCTTATGCGTAACTTCAATCTATTCTCCAAACCTTCTGTTTTCTCGCTTAACGAGTCAAAATGTGGGGTATCAAAATAAATACTTCTTACAATATATTCTGACTTTAATTCTGTTTGATCGGCATTTAAATCGGGCACCAAAAATGGCATAAACCTTTTGCGCATAGGCTCAAGCATTTCGTTATTTACCAGGTATTTTCTTTCGTATCGTAATTTCATACTACATTCCCATAGCTGGTTTAAACAGGCGTAAAAAATAATCTTTGATGCTTACTTTTGGGCAATTAATGTCCACTTCGGCTAAAGTTCCTGGCATAATATTATCCTTGTATGGCCATACCCCAGTTACATAAAACGATTGTTTTCTGTCTATTATTTTAACGCTGTTATCTATTCCTACAATGTTTCCTTTAAGTTCTTTAAATGCTATAGTATCTGTTAGTTTAATAAAATCTCTTTCTTTTAATTGCACTGGAATTACACCAACCCAATGTGATGTGTCACCAATAGCAATAACATTTTCACCAATTTCGTTTTCTCGCTGCAAAAGAATTATACCCGACAAAGGCGTGGTGAAAGTAAAATAAGCTAAGCGATTGCTCACTTGCTGTATTTGAGACTCCAAATTTGAAATTCGAGCAGCTACTAGGCGTTCCTGTTCTTTCTTTTCGCCTGTAGTTATCGATAAATAGCGGGCTTCGGCAATACCTACTTCAATTTCTTTTACTTTAAGTTTATTTAATTCAATATCATAATCTTGCTGAGGAATTACACTATCTTTAAACAAGGCCACACTTCTTTTCAGCAATTTCTTTTGAATATCTAATTGCTCTTTGGCAAGTTCTAGCTGTTCTTTTGCAGTTTGAATATCTTCTGGCTTTTGACCTGTTGTATAAAAGGCCATTTCTGCTTTCAAAATGTTTAACTCGCCTTTTAATTGTATTAAATTGCGTTGTTCCTCATTACTAACAATCCAGCCAATGGTATCGCCTGCCTGCACATATTTTTGATTTGACATTTTGGGATTCAATAAAAACTGAACCACATCACCTCGCTGAAACTCGGTAACACCGTAGCTTTTGACAACACCTTTAATATTATCTTTAAAAGATGATATTAAATTACCATCTGCAGTTCTTACCAAATTATACTCCGAAGCGGGCATAAATAATGCCCTAGAACGTATGGTATAAGGTACTTCAATATAAAAAGATGCCACTAATAATAATGCAATAAATGCAATTACTGAGGCAACAATCAAAATACGTTTACTATCCATATAAGCCAAAACCTAATTAAAATGTGTGCAAAATAACTATTTAATAACAAATAATTAATATTTCATTCAATATTATGTTTGTAAAGATGCCAAATAAATATTTTTATTTGAATTAATTAGGTAAACTAATCGGTTTCATAGGTATTATTATAAAGATTGTAATAAAATAAGTGCCCAAAAATTAAATATCTTGCATTTATATTAAATTTAAGATGCTGTTATAACTTTTAGTTTTTGAAGCTTATCTTATTCTTCTAAATATAATTCATTAATTTGTTTTTTAAACATTCCATAAAGACTTTTTACATCAATTAAACTACATTCGCACATTAAAAAATATTGTATGAAACGAATTCTCACTTTTTCCCTAATTTTTCTGAGCTATGTTGTTATGCTAAGTGCTCAGCAAAATTTCCCGGTAAATGGGCTAAGTAATGAAAAAAAAATTATTTATGCCTTTACCAATGCTAAAATATTTATTGATTACAAAACTGTAATTGAAAAAGCTACCCTATTAATTAGCGATGATAAAATTCTAGAAGTTGGTGCAGCAGTTATCATTCCAAAAGAAGCCCTTGTTTTTGATATGCAGGGAAAATCAATTTATCCTTCATTTATTGATATTTACACAGAATATGGGGTTCAACAAGCCGAAAGAGCAAAGTATAAAGAAGGTCCTCAATATGAAAGTTCCACCAAAGGTGCCTATGGCTGGAATGAAGCGCTAAAAGCCGATTACAATGCTTTTTCTAACTTTAACATTGATACAAAAAGTGCCGAAACATTGCGTAAAGCAGGATTTGGAACTGTTTTAGGGATGCGCAAAGATGGCATTTGCAGAGGAACGGCAACCATAGTCACGCTCCGTGATGACAATAACAATAAAGCCTTAATTAAAGATAAAGCAGCCACTTGTTATTCATTTAATAAAGGAAGTAGTCAACAACAATATCCATCAAGTTTAATGGGTTCCATTGCTCTTTTGCGTCAAACCTATTATGATGCAAAATGGTATTCAACAGCCAAAAATAAAGAGAAAAATATAACCTTAGAAAGTTGGAATGAAATTCAAAAAACACCTCAACTTTTCGAATCGGACGATAAATTAAACACTCTAAGAATTGCTAAAATTGGAGAAGAATTTGGCATCAATTATTTGATTAAAGCAGGAGGAAATGAATACCAGAGAATCGATGATATAAAAGCCTTAAAATCAAAATTTATATTACCCCTAAATTTCCCGGAAGCGTTGGATTTAAGTGACCCTTACGATGCAATTAATGTTTCATTAAGTACTTTAAAAGATTGGGAATTGGCACCGCAAAATCCTATGTTTTTTGAAAAAGCAGGCCTTGAATTTGCCTTTACTACAGATGGTTTAAAAGACAAATCAACGCTTTTAAAACAAATTCAAAAAGCAATAAAAAATGGATTAACGGAGCAACAAGCCTTAAAAGCACTTACGCAAACTCCTGCAGAATATATGCTTATAAGCGATATGGTGGGTACGCTAAAAAAAGGTATGCTGGCAAATTTTATTATCAGTAATGGCAATGTTTTTGAAAAAGAAAATGTAATTTTTGAAAATTGGGTACAAGGCACCAGATATATTATTAAAAATTATAATGATACTGATATAAGAGGTAAATACTCTTTTAAAATAGGCTCCGAGGTTTATTTTATGCGCATTGGTGGAAGTATGGACATTCCTAAAATTGATGTATTGAAAGATACTTTAAAATTAAAAACCACAGCCAAATTTGCTAAGAATGATTTAAATTTATCTTTTGAAACGGGCAAAAAAGAAGCTATTGAACTCTATAAATTGAATGCGCTTTACGCGAATAAAAAATTTACAGGCAATCTGCTAATGCCAGATGGAAACTGGCAATCTTTTAATGCTGAATTTGTTGAAGTGTTTAACGAAACAGCAAAAAAAGACAGTAGCAAAACCGAAATCGAAACAGGACCAGTCATCTATCCTTTTTGCGCCTATGGAAGCGCTGAGCAGGCAAAGCAAGAAGAAGTAATTCTTAAAAATGCAACCATTTGGACCAATGAAAAAGAAGGCATTCTGAGCGAATCTGATCTATGGATAAAAGCGGGTAAAATTGTTAAGGTTGGAAAAGATTTACAAAGCCCCAGTGCTAAAATAATTGATGCCAAAGGCAAACATATTACACCTGGAATTATTGACGAACACTCGCATATTGCTGCCACTGGAAATGTAAACGAGGGTGCACATTCTAACAGTTCTGAAGTGCGTATTGGTGATATTATTGATTGCGATGACATTAATATTTATAGACAACTTGCGGGTGGAGTAACAAGCTCACACATTTTACATGGCTCTGCCAATGCTATTGGTGGGCAAACACAATTAATTAAATTACGCTGGGGCAAAAATCCTACACAAATGAAATTTGAAGGAGCCGATGGATTTATCAAATTTGCCTTAGGCGAAAATGTAAAACAAACCAATTGGGGAGATAAATTCACTATTCGTTATCCGCAAACCAGAATGGGTGTGGAGCAAATTTACATTGATGCTTTTACACGTGCCAAAGAATATGAGGCCAACTTAAAAGACCCTTTAAAACTGCCTGTAAGAAAGGATTTACAGTTAGATGCTATGTTGGAAATTTTAAATAAAAAGCGTTTTATCACTTGTCACTCGTACCAGCAATCAGAAATAAATATGCTGATGCATGTGGCCGATAGTTTTAAATTCAGGGTTAACACCTTTACCCATATTTTAGAAGGTTATAAGGTAGCTGATAAAATGAAAAAACATGGAGCAGGCGCTTCTAGTTTTGCTGATTGGTGGGCTTATAAATATGAAGTCATTGAAGCTATACCTTATAATGGCGCACTATTAAATCAAATGGAAGTGATTACCGCCTTTAACTCAGATGATGCTGAAATGGCGCGAAGATTAAATCAGGAAGCGGCAAAAGCAGTAAAATATGGAGATGTAAGTGAAGAAGAAGCTTTGAAATTTGTGACACTTAATCCTGCCAAATTACTGCACATCGATAATAAAGTTGGAAGTATAAAAGAAGGAAAAGATGCCGATATCGTTTTGTGGAACGATCATCCGCTGTCTGTTTATACAAAACCAATTCAAACTTATGTTGATGGTATTTGCTACTTTGATATCGATAAAGATTTGCAACTTCAAAAAGAAATTGCTTTAGAGAAAAACAGATTGATTCAAAAAATGCAAAAAGAAAAAGAAGGCAGTGATCAGCTAAAGAAGCCCGTCATTAAAAAGAAGCAGCTTCAACACTGCAACGAATATGAATTGTTGCCTCACGAAAATGAATCTAATTAATCATCACAAGAAAAAGTAAAATGAAAAATATAAATCCTATCAATATAAGTTTGTTGTATTGTGCAATTTTATTAAGCTTTGTTACAAAAACAATTGCACAAAATCCTACCCCTGCAAGGGCGCAAACAAAAAGTATTTTAATTAATGGAGCAACCATACATGATGGTGTTGGCAGGGTATATACAGCCGCTTCGGTTGGATTCAAAGATGGAAAAATTGTTTTTCTATCTTACCAAAAACAAGGTGAAGATAAATTTATCTGGGATACTATTATTGATGCAAAAGGTAAGCACATTTACCCTGGATTAATTGCACTTAATACCTATCTAGGACTTTCTGAAATTGAAGCCATCAGAGCCATGAACGATTACGCTGAAGTTGGCGCGAACAATCCAAGTGCAAGGTCATTAATTGCCTACAATACTGATAGTAAAGTAACACCAACAGTGCGTTCAAATGGAATTTTAATGGCTCAAATTACCCCTCAGGGCGGTCTCGTTAGTGGTAGCAGTTCAATTGTAAATTTAGACGCCTGGAATTGGGAAGATGCAGCTTACAAAACTGATGAGGGTATACACATCAATTGGCCTGGTATGCGTGTATATTATGGAAATGGTAGTGAACAAGAAGAATTTGAAAAGAAACAAAAAGAAAGAATTAGCAAAGAGATAGAGCGTATAGAAACTATTTTTGCTGATGCTTATGCTTATCAATTAACAGCTAAACCTGCCACAAAAAATTTGCATTTAGAAGCCATGCGAGGACTTTTTAATGGCACCAAGAAATTATACATACATGCGGATTATGTGAAGGAAATTATTGCAGCCATTAATTTATGTAATAAATATAAATTAACGTTTGTGCTGGTTGGAGGAGCTGATGCTGGCATGGTATTAAATTTATTAAAGGAAAATAATGTGGCTGTTATTTTAGGAAAAACCCACGCTTTACCAAACCGTGATGATGAAGCCATTGACGCCCCTTTTACTTTGCCTAAAAAACTAAAAGATGCCGGTATATTATTTGCTATAAGTTGTGAAGGCTTTTGGCAAGTTAGAAATTTACCTTTCATGGCGGGAACTGCTGCTGCATACGGACTTACAAAAGAAGAAGCCTTAAGCACGATAACAAATGATGCGGCAAAAATTACAGGTATCGATCAACAAGTTGGAAGTATTGGCCTTGGTAAAGATGCCACCATGTTAATTTGCGATGGCGACTTGCTTGACATGAAAAGCAGCATTATTAATCGCGCCTTCATTCAAGGAAGGATGATTGACCTAGACAATATACAACATCAGCTTTACGAGAAATATAAAAAGAAATATAAATAAAATAAGATTTATTAGATTTTATTGTGACTACCTTGCACAAAATTTATTTATTGAATTATGGATCAAGCACCTGAAATACCCATTGTAAGCTTTATGCAATCGTTTTTAAGTTTGCAAGCATTGGCTTATAGTGCCTATTTAAAGCAAGATATCCGAAAATTAAATCCTTTGGTTGATGAGTTAAATAGTTATGGAAACCAGCATTTACAAGATCAATTTGGAGTAGCTTACCAAAAAAAAACGGATACAGATGTTGCAAGTTTATATGAAAATGAAGACGTAACCTGTGAACCTGCGCTCTTGTTCATGATAAAAAAATACAATTATCATCAATTTGGCAAAGTTTATCGTGCCTATGTTTCAGCCATTAATCCACATAAAAAGAGTTTTTCTAAATGTTATTTCATTATACAGAATAAGGAAAAACTTTTAATTATTGCCCAATACTCTTTTATTGAAAACAGAAAAAAACACCAACCTGAGTGGGAAAATAATGGTGGTGAAGATATTAGCATTGCACGTTTAGGCAAAGCGATTGAAACGATAAAAATAACGCCACCTACAGATAATCCATTGCATTTAAAGGAATATGAAATTTAGTGCTTTTTTTGAAGGCCATTATTCCTGTTTACATCCAATAAAACTGAAAAATATTAACATACAATGTGCTTGTTAATGGATGCAACTAACAGGCATTTCTCCTTATACGTTTTGTATTAATAAAAACTGATTTTTTTTTAATCATTAGCCTCCCTTACATTCTAAATAAGATTTGTTTCCAACTTATTTTGCTTTTAAATGAAGAAGTTCTAAATAGCTTTAGTGCTGGCAAAACTTACTTTTTTTTCGTAAAAAATGTAAGCAGCCGAGCAAAGCGAGCACCATGAACTCCTTAAAAAAATAATCACTTGTGAGTAAAAAAATCTGTGGAATCGATAAAACAAGGCAATTGGCATCAAAGCATTAGTAAGCTTAGATGCCACCGCAGATCATTATTCGCATTTACAAAATATTCTATTAAATGTATTATTTTTATATTCTATGCTCTGCAATGACTGCTATTGCTGCGTTTTACCGAAACGTTTCAACTTAAAAATGCAAGGTAAATCTAAAGAATAAAATTATTACTGGTCCGTCCCGAGGCTTGGGGACTTTGACAGATAAAGGTTAAGCGTATAGAAATTTAAACATCTGGATTTTTTAAAACACCTTCTGATATTCTTTCATCAATTGAGCAGGCTCATCTAACACATCGCTTAAAGCAACTATTATGCTATTTTCTGGTTTATTCATTTCAAGCGCAAACAATAGTGGTTCTGCTTCATCAGGAACTCTTTGCCAGGAAATATTTGGGTTTTCTTGTTTCATTCCTTCAACAAGCAATGATACTAAATGATCGGCTGTTTGCCCTCTTAAAAACTTTACCTGATGTATTAAAACATGGTCGAACATATTGGCCGAAATTCTACCTAATTGTTTAATATCTTCAGCTTTCCTATCGCCTGTCGCAACTATGATCCCTACTTTATAATCAGCTTTGTTTGCTTTTAAGAAAGAAGCAATACCTGAAAATCCTTCGGGGTTGTGCGCAAAATCAACCATTACCTGACCATGTTTAAACTGATAAATGTTCATGCGACCAGGCGTTTGTGCTTCACCAGGATAAAAGCTTGAAACCCCTTTAACAATAAGAGCGGGCTCAACACCAAATTTTAAGCAAGCCAATATCGCAGCTAAAGCATTTTGAGTCATAAACCCTAAAGTGCCATTAAAGGTTATAGGTATATCATTTACATCCACTATATAAGTTGTATCAGTGCCTTGTTGATAGTATACTTTTCCAAGTTCAACATACAAGAAATCATTTTCTGAATTACTTAAATTAGGATTTTTAGCAACGGTAGTAAACCAAGCTACCTCACATTTGGCGGTTAAACCCATTTGTAAGGTGTAAGCATTATCGGCATTCAAAACAGCAACACCATTAGATTTTACCGCTTGCACAATTACTTCTTTAACTCGTGCTAACTCTTCCATGGTTTCAATATCTGAGATGCCCAAATGATCATTTTGCACATTAGTTACCACTGCCACATCGCATTGCTTAAAGCCTAAACCTGCTCTTACGATACCTCCTCGCGCTGTTTCTAAAATAGCTATTTGAACATTTGGATTTCTTAAAACCATTTGTGCACTAAATGGCCCGGTTGTATCTCCTTTATCAATCATTTCGTTTTGCACGTAAATCCCATCGCTGGTTGTGTAACCTACCTGATAAGAAGCAGTATGCATAATATGCGCAATAAGCCTGGTAGTAGTTGTTTTACCATTACTACCTGTAACTGCAATAATTGGGATTGTTGCTTCATCCTTATTTTTGAAAAGGATAGGTAACTGATGGATGGTATTTTCATAAGCACTTCCTGGTACACCCTTTCCATGAATTCCGTAACCTATATGTAAATTTAAATCTTCATCGGGCAGGATGTATGGAATTTCCGACAACTCACAGGCCGCTATGAGTTTTTGTAAATTTAAATCAAGGGTACTTTTTAGGTCTTTTAGTATTTTAATATGATTTTGCAATTGCAAATCTAAATCTTGGCCTGTTAATATTCGCTGCATTATGTCTACAGCGTAATCTATAAATCTTACCCCAATATTTTCATTACGATATTGATAAACTGCATTATATACATGGTGTGTAATTGTGGGTTTCAAAGCAGTGTGATTAACAACAAAACCTGCTTGATTTTGTAAGTAAATAGCTATGTCGATTGTAGCATGTGTTAATTGCTGTGCAATACTTAAATTAACATCTGAAACTAAAAAAGGAAAATGCTCTGTTACCCTATCAAACATATTATGGAGCGCTTCATTACTAATATTTTTCTCGGCCGTAAAGTCTAATTTTACTTGAATTAAAAATGGTATTGATATTGACCAAAGGTTAGGTCCTCTTAGAGCTTGTACTGATAAAATTTGCATGCATGCAATTTAGACATTTATTTGAGTCCGTGTTTATTTTGCATGAAATATTAATATAGATACTAAACCTCTTACTGTTGGTTTGGCTCAAATAAAGTCCCTATTGAACTATAAAGTAATAGAGGGATTTTATAAAAATATTGCCCCTTATTCAATTATTAGTTTCTTTAGAATTTGTTGGTTGCCATTAAATACTTCTATGAAGTAAATACCAGGTATCAAAGCATTAACATCTAAATTAGCCTTAAGATTTTGTACCTGCACCAACTGCCCCATGGCATCATATATTTTAAGCAGTACTTGGGTTGATTGATTTAACCATGACCCACTAAAATTTATAGTGCTTGTAGCAGGATTTGGAAAAATTTTAAAGTCGGCATTTGGCTTTGTTACATGTATTTGACTTGTAATAAGCTGTGGATAATTTACCACCATATAGCCACTATCGCCTACAGCAAAAACAATACTATCATTATAGGAAGCAATATCATTAATGGTTTGAGATACTAGGTCATAGGTCCACAAATTGTTAATTGCTCCCTGATTATTAAATATTACACCACTTACTATACTTGATGAATTTCCTCCTGTATACACTGTACCGTTCGAAGTTTGATGCAAGGTATAAAAATTAGGATATAAAAATGTTGCAGAGTTGCCATCATAACTCCAAGTTAACCCGGCATCAGTAGTGATATATAAGCCAAATCCACTATTAAGCGTTTCATACCCTGCATAGGCAAGTGTATCATTTACAATAATTACCGAAGTTATTGCATTTAAAGGAGCTGGTGTTGTTATTGAATCCCAGTTCAATCCACCATCTGTGGTTCTATATATATAACCACTTTTACTGGCAGCTAAACCATAATTGGGATCATAAAAATCAATATCAACAATGATATTAGATGGATTGAATGAAGGCGCATCAACCATGCTTGGCGTCCAAGTTCCAGTAAGCCATGGGCTATTTGAAATGTAACTGATTAACTCACCCTGAAAACAGCCGGAGCCACCAATAAAGCCATTGTTTTCATCTAGGAAAAAAAGACCTTGGTTATAACATTGATTACCTGGCAAATTAATTAAACTCCAGGTTAAACCTCCATCGCTAGTACCATAGCTTCCGCTGTATGGACCAACTGTTATAAATCCAACATTATCATTTAAAAATTGCATATTGATAATGTGTTCACCTCCAATTGAAAAATTAATTCCTGAATAGTTGATTTGATTCCATGTGGCACCGCCATCGGTAGTTTTCATCAATAAGCTATCATTGCCACCTAAATAACCAATGGTTGAGGAGGTAAAACAAATGGTGTTTATTTTTTTTGTTGTGCCCGTGTTAATTTGTGTCCAATTTTGCGCGTAAGCTGAGTCGGCAATTGCCAGTGAAATAAACAGCACCAGAAAAGTGCTTTTAATTTTTGAGGTAAATGTTTTCGTTTTCATAGTTTTATTTTTTTGTACGCTACAAAGATATTTTAGCTTTGATGCATGTGCAATGTATAATTCCGCCTTTTGCATGTACCTATTTAGATGCTGAAGGAGAAAAACCAGTTTGTTTTTTAAAGAATTTACTAAAATGTGCTGGGTCTGTAAAGTTTAAATCGTATGCTACTTGTTTTGTTGAAACGCCTGATTTTAATAGTCTTTTGGCTTCTAAAATGAGTTGTTTAAATATTAATGAACTTACATTTTCGCCTGTGCGTTGTAATATAATTTCATTTAAAAGTTTCTCTGTTACATTCAGATGCTCGGCATATTCTTTCACTTTCTTCATAGTTTTAAAATTTACACTTAATAATCTTCTAAAGGAAGTATAGGTATCGCTATGTTTTGAATCATTATTACCATTTTTATAGAGTGTACTTTGCATACAATACAACATCAACAAGGAAAGTTGGCTGATTATCAATTGATTTTTGAGGGGGCTTTTGGTTTGACTATCTTTCCAAATTTGATTAGAAATGTTCGTCAATGTTTCAGTAAAACTATTATCGAAATGATATAAAGGAGAAAACTCATTTACTTCAAAGCAAGCATGGTTGAACAAAAAATCTTCTATGTTTTTATTATGATTGAAATGCACCAGATCGAACATAAACACATAGCCAAATGAACTTTTATCTCTATCAATTTGATGCACTTGCCCAGGTGTGATGATGTGAATAGAATAATCTAAAATAGGAAAGTCTACAAAATCAATGGTATGCGTTCCTCCACCAGTTATAAAAATAAAAAACTCATAAAACTGATGACGATGCGCTTCAGAAACAGGCGTTTTACCCAGCTTTGGCAGCTCAACAACTTTTATTTCTTTTAATTCTTCTTTGGGAAGGATATGTACTGGAATCATACAAAGTGTATTTACCTATTAAAATAGATCAGGTAAAAATAGTAAATTATAAGTTTCAATATCTCAACTTTAATATAAATTTTAGACATACATAATACCGCTTAAACAAGATATATAGTAAAATTTTATTGTACTATATATTGTTATAGTTCAGTTCATTGGACTGTTACAGAAACCGTATCGTTATAATACAAATTTAGGCCATTACTTATTTTACTTCGCTATTAGTTCTTGATACACTGATCTAAAACTTTCATTGTTTACGATATAAGCTAGCCTCCTGCAATGTTTTTGTTCCTCTTTTGAACGAGCTATGTTGCAATGTATCTTGTGCTACTGTTAATTCTCATACAAGTCATATTTATAAAAAACCACATTTAATCTATTGTGCACAAGCATTTGCAAAGGTTATTAAACATAAAAGTTGTAAATTAAATTGTTACAATTTCATTGTTAATGCAATCCGCTTTCTTTCCAAATCAAGTTCGGTAACTTTAACCATTACTTGTTGTTGTAATTTTACAACTGTATTTGGATCGCTTACAAATTTATCTGCGAGTTGCGAAATATGCACTAATCCATCTTGTTTCACACCAATATCAACAAAGCAACCAAACTTAGTGATATTAGTTACCAGTCCGGGCAATACCATGCCAAGGTATAAATCTTCAGGTTTCTTGGCTTCTGAAAATTTAAATTGAGTAATCTTTTCCCGCGGATCTCTGCCTGGCTTATCCAACTCTTTTAAGATATCCTGAATAGTAAATAAACCAACATTGGTATCTAAAAAACTTTCGGGTTTAATTTGCTTTCGAATGCTTTCTTGTGCTACTAAATCATTAACGGTGCAAGCATTAGCTTTAGCCATTTTTTCAACCACACTATAACTTTCGGGATGAACCGCGGTATTATCTAAAATGTTTTTAGCACCAGTGATGCGCAAAAATGCAGCACATTGCTCAAAGGTTTTTGCGCCTATACGTGGCACTTTTTTTAATTCATTTCTTGATGAAAATGCACCATTTTGATTTCTATAATTGATAATACTTTGCGCTGTTTGTTCGTTCAAACCAGACACATAAGTCAACAAACTTTTACTGGCTGTGTTTAAATTTACGCCCACCATATTTACGCAACTTTGTACCACTGTATCTAAACTTTCTTTCAATTTTGTTTGGTCCACATCGTGCTGATACTGTCCCACTCCTATCGATTTTGCATCAATTTTAACCAACTCAGCCAAAGGATCGGCCAACCTTCTACCAATACTCACCGCGCCTCTTACCGTTAAATCTTTATCAGGAAACTCTTCGCGCGCTATGGCAGAAGCTGAATAAATAGAAGCACCATTTTCATTAATCATGTACACTTCAACAAGCTCATCAAAATTAAGTGCCCTAATAAAATCCTCTGTTTCTCTTCCTGCTGTGCCATTGCCGATAGCAATTGCTTCGATTTTAAACTGCTTTACTAATTGTTGTATACGCAGCTGCGATTGCATTACATCGCGTTGTGGCTCATGTGGATAAATGATATCATCAGCCACCAAACTTCCTTCTTCATTTAAGCAAACTACCTTGCACCCCGATTTAAAACCTGGATCAATAGCCAAAATACGCTTGCTCCCTAATGGTGCAGCCAATAATAATTGACGCAAATTATTAGTAAATACTTTTATGGCTTCTTCATCTGCCTTAGCTTTGGCAAGATGCCTGCATTCAGTTTCCATAGCAGGGGCCAATAATCTTTTATAAGCATCTTTTATGGCTTGCTCAAGATGAGACTTACTTGGTGAATGTCTTTTTATAAATAGATAGGTTAATTTTTGAATAGCAATGACTTCATCTGGTTCAATACTCAATTTTAAAAAACCTTCTTCTTCGCCTCTAAAAACAGCCAATAAACGATGGGAAGGAATCCTCAAAAGTGACTCTTGAAAAGTAAAATAATCGCGGTACTTGCTGCCATCAATTTCTTTTCCTTTAGCTACTTTTGTATTAACTGAGGAAAACTTTTGAAACTGATTTCTCAATAATGTTCTTGCATTTAAATCTTCATTTACGATATCCGCAATAATATCTCTGGCTCCTTGTAAGGCCTCTTCTGTATTTGCTAAACCATTTTTTACATAACGTTTTGCTTCATTTATGACATCAAAATTTGTTTCTTTCATTAGCCATAACGCTAATGGTTCAAGTCCTTTTTCGCGCGCTACACTTGCTTTAGTTTTACGCTTAGGTTTATAAGGTAAATAAATATCTTCTAACAAATTTGGTTCCCAACAATTGTTTATCTGATGTGCCAAGTCTGCAGTTAACTTCCCTTGCTCCTGAATCACATTTAAGATGGCAACTTTTCGTTTTGCAAGTTCTACCATTTTAATATTTAGCAATCTTATTTCTTCTATTTGCACTTCGTCCAAAGCTCCTGTTGCCTCTTTTCTGTATCGCGCAATAAAAGGTGTGGTGCAGCCTTCATCAAATAAAAGAATAGTAACCTCAACTTGTTTTAAGGCAATGTTCAGCAATTTGGCAATTACACTGATGTATTCTTTTTGATCGCTCATAAGCAGTATAAATAATTTTAAATGGGTAAAAAAAAATCCGATAGTGATTGGCTACAAACCTACTATTTACCACATTAATTTCAATACCTTTTTATCATCTCCGCTATTTAACTCAATTAAATAACATCCTTTAGGCATCCCTGAAAACTCAATTTCCACCTTGTTGCTTTGGCTAATTTCATTCCTTAGTTGTTTGCCAGTGATATCATACAAGGTATATGAATTGATGACCTTATTTTGAGAAACTATAAAGCCATCTGAAGTGCGAATACTAACGATTTTATTTTTCAACGCATGTAAACCAACGATAGTTAAATCCACATCCTGGCAAACAGAATCTATTCCGCAGGCATTGTAAACATACAAACATGCGTTATAAAATCCATTTTGCGCGTAGGTATGTGTTGGATTTATAACCGTATCAGTAAAACCATCTCCAAAATTCCAAACTAAACTATCATAATCCATAGCGGTATTTATAAAATCAACATCCAAACTTAATAAACTATAATTAGCTGTATAGCTTGCTTGTGGCGCTACCTGCACAACTATCTCTAAAGTATCTGTACTGCTGCAACCTGCACGCGTTATGTTGTAAAGCAAAGTAGTATTTTGATTTGCAATAAAATCTGTTGATGCTGTTGTATTTGTATCAACTGCCGTAGCGGGCGACCATAAATAGTTTGCACCAAAAATTGTGTTGCCATTCAAAACAAAAGGAGTGCCCTCACAAATCATGGTATCAGCGCCAGCATCAACTGGCAAAGGGTTTACATACACCATGAGCGAATCACTTAC
>JBILPB010000151.1:0-7423 GCA_044374175.1 Bacteroidia bacterium
AAGGATGCATTAATTTATTAATATGTTTGTAAAAAATAATTTAATGAAACCACTTTACAAACTCAGTTTAATTTTAGCACTCTTTATTTCGGCATGCCATAAAAATGAGGTTGAGCCAACTGTTAACAAAAAAGCAAGTAGCAGCAATCAAGTGGTAACTACCCTGGTTGAAGGCTTTGAAAGCGGGGCAAAAACAGCATATAGCGCTGCCGATGTTACACTCTCAAGTGGTGTATGGAACTTGAATGACGCAGTTATAGGGAATTCAACCAGTGACCGAAAAATTGGAACTCAATCGGCCCGTGTCAGAAACAGTGGAAAACTTACCATGAAATTTGATAAAACAACCGGTGCTGGCACTGTTACAATTCAACATGCCAAATACGGAACAGATGCCAATGGTACCTGGCAATTATGGTACAGTATCAATGGTGGTACAAGCTATTTACAAGCTGGTGCAAATGTTACTACTACTTCTGCCACATTAGCAACTGCTTCATTTACCATTAATGTTGCTGGCAATGTCCGCATTGAAATTCGTAAAACAGATGCGGGCACCAACCGCATTAATTTTGACGAAATTACTGTGAATGACTACTCTGGCGCAACAAATCCAATTCCAACCTTAACAACAATTTCGCCTTCTACTTGTGCTGCTGGAGCTGCCACTTTTACCCTAACGGTAAATGGAAGCAATTTTATGAATGGCTCAATAATCAAATGGAATACCACTAATTTAACTACCACTTTTGTGAGTGCTACACAATTAACAGCCAGTGTAAGTGCTTCACTAGTTTCAACTGCCGGAGCTGCAAGTGTTACAGTGCTTAATCCAACACCAGGTGGTGGTACATCTTCTGGGGCTACATTTACAATTACATCAACAACAAGTACAATTAAAAAGTTTTTATTTGATGCCAAGCATGCGCAAACCGCTGGCAATGCCGACTGGGTAATTGACCAAGATAACAGTACGCCTCAAAGAATTCCAACGCCTTTACAAAGCAATATTACTTCATCAACTGCTGAGACCTATTGGACAGGTGCAATTAGCGCATGGGGTATTGCATTGGTAAAATTAGGACATAAAGTTGAAACCTTGCCTTCCTCTGGTTCAATTACCTATGGTAATACAGCAAATGCGCAAGATCTTTCAAACTACAATGTTTTTGTGATAGACGAACCAAATACAATTTTTACCTCAGCAGAAAAAACAGCCATCCTGCAATTTGTACAAAATGGGGGAGGCCTTTGTATGATTGCAAATCACAACATTTCTGACAGAAATAATGATGGTTGGGATGCACCAGCAATATGGAACGATTTCTTTACCAACAACACTGTTCAAAATAATCCATTTGGTTTTAGCGTAGATTATAACAACATATCAACGACATCAAGTAATGTGTTTACAGGCAGTCACCCTGTAATGAATGGCACTTCAGGAACAGTTACACAAGTGCAATTTAATAATGGTGCCACTATTACCTTAAACACCACCGCTAATCCAAATGCACAAGGTTTAGTTTGGCGCTCAGGTTACACACAAAACAATACCAATATCATGAGTGCTGTAAGTACCTTTGGCACTGGCCGTGCATTTATTATTGGCGATAGCTCACCTATAGATGATGGCACAGGAGCAGCTGGTAATGTATTGTATAATGGTTGGTCGGTGTATAGTCATACCAAATTAATGATGAATGCCTCGCTTTGGTTAGCTAAGGTACAATAATATATTTTTTTGATTTAGAGAAAGACCTGACACTGTTTGTTGGGTCTTTTTTTTAGGGGTTATTTTGTGAGTTTGATTTTTTGATGAATAAGAAACATTAGGTTTGTTTGTTGAAGATTTGTTTTTTTTGCACTAAGTAATTTACGTTTGATTATAGTTTAGGGAAGTGATTGAGAAATTAAGTGAATTAAAAAAATTGTGTATTATTAATTACGGAAAATAGGAAGAGTGTAGATGAAAACTACAATTAGAATAGAGCTTCCCTAGCTGGCGCACCTTTTGGCATTGCTTATAATTTTATTGAAGTATTTATTGTGATGATAGACGGTATTTCATAACGCCTGAACAATGGGCCAAACTTGTGACTGATGAAAATAGCAAAGCATAAATTTTACGCTTTACAGGTGTTATCACCTGCAAACAATTACACAAATTTAAGTGCCAATAATAAACTCAATTGAAGCATCTTTGAAAGAATAATTAAAATTACTACATTTGATTTAAAATCATTCATCATGAAAAAACATTTGCTCCTAATATTTATATTGTTTTTACACTTTCTTCCAACAAAGGCGCAATATGTTACCATACCAGACCCAAACTTTGTTGCAAAGCTAACTCAACTTTATCCAAGTTGTATGAATGGCAACCAATTGGATACTACTTGTACTCAAATTATCAATGAAGATTCGCTCACTGTAAATTATGTACCTATTGCTGATTTGACCGGAATTCAATATTTTGATAATTTACAATACTTGAGATGTTACTCTGTGTATATAGATACTTTGCCAAGTTTACCTAGTACACTTAAATATCTAAATTGCTCCCATAATGCTATAGCAAACTTACCAAATTTACCAGCTTCACTGGAGTACTTAGATTGTTCTACGAATGCTTTAACTAGTCTACCAACTTTGCCTAATACCTTAGAAAAACTATACTGCGATTTAAATGGATTAACTGCTTTGCCACAATTACCAGGTACCTTGCAAGAATTAATAAGTAGTAATAATCAAATTAACAATCTTCCAACACTTCCCAATTCATTAGTAAAATTGGTTTGTAATTATTGTAGTTTAGATAATCTTCCAGCATTGCCCAATTTACTTGATAGTTTAATTTGTGCAAACAATCAATTAACAAGTCTACCATCATTACCAAGCACCTTAAAAACTTTGGATTGTGGGTTAAACCAAATCACAGCACTTCCAACTTTACCTAATTCATTGAGAGTTTTAAGTTGTTATTCGAATCAAATTTTAAGCATACCATCGCCAATGCCCGATTCTTTGCGCGTGTTAACTTGCGGTGGTCTTAATCAATTTACCACTTTACCACAATTGCCAAATTTTTTGCAGAATTTGAACTGTAACAGTAGTAATATAAATTTGCTACCTACATTACCGAATTCATTACTATCGTTGTCCTGTGATAATATTGATGTTACTAGTTTGCCAACATTACCACCCTTCTTACAAAACTTATACTGTAGTAATAATCAAATTACTAGTCTTCCAGCTTTGCCCAATACACTGCAAAGTCTGTATTGTACACAATCCCAATTAACAAGTTTACCTCCTCTCCCAAACTCTTTGAAAACAATTTATTGTTATACAAACCCATTGGGTAGCTTGCCAACTTTACCCAATGCATTAGAAGTATTAATTTGTCCAAATATCCAAATAACAAGTTTGCCACCATTGCCAATGACTTTAACGGCACTTGATTGTAGTAATAATCAATTAACCAGTATTCCGCCTGTTCCAAGTTCAATGAATCAATTTAGGGTTCACTACAATAATATTTCCTGTTTTGAGCATTTACCATTAGTAACTGGCGCTTCAAATTATGGTAATATTTCAAACAATCCAATTACTTGTGTCCCTAATCAAACTTCTTATAGTTTGGGATTGCCATTGTGTTTAGATAATGATACCATAAACAATCCAAGTAATTGCACAAGCTTAGTAAACATTTCAGGTTATTCATACTCTGATCAAGATAATAATTGTTCTTACAGTACAGGTGATTTAGGAAGTGCAAACATTCCTATACAACTCTATGATAGTTTGGATAATTTAATTTCTCAATATTATACTTCTGGAGGGACATATGGTTTTGCCCTAAATCAGGCAGGAACTTATAAAGTGAAAATACAAACCAATAATTTGCCCATTGAAATGGATTGTTCTCAGCCAGATTCACTAATGGTAAATTTAATATCACCTGCTAATGCAAGTACGAATAATAATTTCCCAATTCATTGTAATGAAGGTTTTGATACCTATGTACAATCTGTAAATAGTCAAGGTTGGGTATTTCCAGTTCAAGTACATACCTTATTTACAAATGTATCGAGCAATGAATCTTGGTATCATATTGATTGTGATACATTAAATTATTCGGGAACAGTTACTATTCAACTCACAGGTCCAGTTTCATATGTTTCTCCTGCATTTGGTGCATTAACACCTCAGGTAACAGGCAATACATTTGTATACAATATTGCTGATTTTAATAGCCTAACTCCTACATCTTTTGGACTGCAGCTTATTATTGACACGACAGCACTTGCGGGCAGTCAAGTATGCTCACACATTTCAATTAATACAACTCCGCTAGACGCTGATACCAGCAACAATGTTTATAATTTCTGCTATAATGTAGTAAATTCCTATGATCCTAACATGAAGGAAGTTTATCCAATTGATGTATTAGCTGGTTTCGATGACTGGTTTACCTATACCATTCACTTTCAGAATACAGGAACAGCTCCGGCCTTTAATATTCAATTGAAAGATACTCTAAGTGCGCTTTTAGATTTAAATACCTTTGAAGTACGCGGTTATTCACATCCTGCAATTACAACATTAAATGGCAATATTTTAAAAGTAAGATTCAACAACATTATGCTTCCCGATAGCACCACAGATTATGAAGGAAGTATGGGTTATTTTCAATATCGCATTAAACCATTACCTAACTTGCCTAATGGCACACAAATAGAGAATACTGCTTATATTTATTTTGATTACAATGCGCCAATTGTTACCAACACCACGCAAAATAATTTCGATATTGCGGTAGGTAAACTTGAACCTATCACAAGTAAAAATGATTTCGTATTATACCCCAACCCAAGCAACGGCATCTTTAATTTTAAAGATACCAAAAACCTAAAACAAGTTGAAGTATACAATCTTTTAGGTGAACAAATTTTAGCACAAGGCAATCAAAAACAAATTAATTTAAGTGGGTTTTCAAAAGGAATTTATTATGCAAGAATTAATGGAGAGATGGTTGTGAAGTTGGTGAAGGACTGAAGCAGGTCGATATAACTTTAACAAAGTTTCAAACTTTGTTAAAGTTGATTAAGGTAATTGTGTTGCAAAAGGGATTATTCACAAGTAATGGTTTTTAAATGAGTTCATGAGTAAGCTTCGCTATGTTGAAATTAGCTGCCGTGCAGCATGGAAAGCCCGACCGGACTGTTCCACATGTTTTTTTTATAACTAAGTATCTAAAATTGACTAATAAACATAATTAGAATTGTAAACAGGACGGTTTTGCCCAAATAATCATCAAAAATTTACGATTTACGAATTAGCCATTTACAATCAGAAATTATCGTAAATCAAAAATCGTCATTCGTTAATCAAATCCCGATTTCTCGGGATGTCAATCAAAAATAATCGTCAATCGTTAATCAAAAATCGTCAATCGTAAATCAATGTAAATCGTAATCAAAATTTTAGTTTTAAGCACAAAAATTGATTTGTTAATGATTTCTCTATTGAATTAATGAAAATCTTATTACTTTCGCCCGGCTATTTAGAACTTTTGTTGATGCAAATTGTTCGGAAGAGCACTGATTGATTTAAAAATGTTGCGATTATGCCTAAAGTAACGATAGATAATCATGAAATAGAAGTGCCCGAAGGGACTACTATTTTACAAGCTGCACGAATGATTGGAGGCGATATTGTGCCGCCAGCCATGTGCTATTATTCTTCATTGAAAACCAGTGGAGGCTACTGCCGTACCTGTATTGTTAAGGTTACCCAAGGCAGTGCCAAAGATCCACGTCCAATGCCTAAGCCTGTGGCCAGTTGCCGCACTTTTGTTATGGATGGCATGGTGGTGCAAAATACTACTTCGCCCGAATTGCTTGAAGCACGTAAAGGTGTTGTTGAGTTTTTATTGTTGAATCACCCTTTAGATTGTCCGATTTGCGACCAGGCAGGGGAGTGCGACTTACAAAACCTCGCTTACGATCATGGTGCAGACACAACACGCTACCAATTTGAGCGCAGAACTTTTGAAAAGATAGATATTGGTACCAAAATAAAATTACATATGACGCGCTGCATCCTTTGCTACCGTTGTGTTAAAGTGGCCGATCAATTAACAGAAGGTAGAGTACACGGGGTAATGAACAGGGGAGATGTTTCTGAAATCAGTACCTATATAAGCAATGCCATTGAAAACGATTTTTCGGGGAATATGATTGATGTATGTCCTGTAGGTGCTTTAACAGATAATACTTTCCGTTTTGCCAGCAGAGTTTGGTTTACAAAGCCAATGGATGCGCATCGTAACTGCACTAAATGCAGCGGCAAAGTGGTATTGTGGATGAAGGGTGAAGATGTTTTACGTGTAAGTGCCCGCAAAGATAAGTACAATGAAGTAGAAGAATGGATTTGTAACGATTGCCGTTTTGAAAATAAAAGCGCAGGACAATGGGTGATAGAAGGCGCAAGACACATTGCCAAAGATTCGGTGATTGCACAGAACCATTATGAGCATATTGATTTGCAAAAGTTGAAGTTGGATATCAATCGCCAAATTAAATTTCAAGGCGGTAAACAAATAGAAGAACATTACTCGCGTGCGCAGTTTGAAGAAGAAAGTAAGAAAGCTTTACAAGCAGCTAAAAAATAATATTTATGGTAAGCGGATATATAATTTATAAAAGTATAATGGTGGTGCTTATTTTCCTGATAGGATTAGGCATTGCTGCATATAGCACTTACGCGGAACGTAAGGTAGCTGCTTTTTTACAGGATAGATTAGGCCCCAATAAAGCTGGACCATACGGTTTGCTGCAACCTATTGCCGATGGGGTTAAAATGTTTATGAAAGAAGAAATTATTCCAGATGTGAGTAATAAATTCTTGTTTATTTTAGGTCCTTGTATTGCTATGTTAACCGCCAGTATGACTGGTGTAGTTATACCTTGGAGTAGCCCAATTACCATCGATGGGGTAAGTTACCCTTTGCAAATTACCGATATTAATATTGGTATTTTATACGTGTTTGGGGTTGTTTCTATTGGTGTGTATGGCATTATGATTGGTGGTTGGGCCAGTAACAATAAGTTCTCCTTATTAGGTGCTTTGCGTGCTTCGGCTCAAATGATTAGTTATGAAATAGCTATGGGCCTTTCTATCATTGCCTTAGTAATGATGACTGGAACAATTAGCTTAGCCGAAATAGCTGCACAACAAAGCGGCTGGCATTGGAACATTTTTTATCAACCTTTAGGCTTTTTGATTTTTATTACTTGCGCTTTCGCTGAATGTAATCGTACACCTTTCGATTTACCAGAGTGTGAAACAGAGCTGGTAGGTGGTTATCATACAGAATACAGTTCTATGAAATTAGGATTCTACTTGTTTGCTGAAT
>JBILPB010000183.1:0-5415 GCA_044374175.1 Bacteroidia bacterium
TGAGCAAAGCGAAGAGTCCTAGGCGCAATGGGTTGGATGTTCTTATGGAGCCTAATGGCTAATTTTAGCACCCTGCTTTTTTTAAGCACGCACAGTTGCTTCGCTTTGCTCAGCAAGACAAAAGCCCTGGCTTTTGTCGAAAGTGTAATTTTCACTGACAGCAACAGCTTGATTGAATTGATTTGAAATTACCCCAATCAAAAAAGGTGCAGTAAACTAATACCACACCTTTTTCGCATCATCAATAAACTTTTAATTCTATTTCTTCACCCACTTGGTTAAAAAACCACCATCCATGTAAAGCGTATATTCTGGAAAGTCCAGCACTTCGGTTGCATAAAACTTACCTTTGGTGCTATCTACTTTAGTAGGCTTACCTAATTTTTCTTCAACAGCCCCCATTTCGTCACCAATCATAATTTTATTTGGGCCACCAGCCAATCTGGCTTTGCAAGCAACAGATTTTTCTGTTTGTTCGGTCATCAAATAAAGCTTTTGCAAAGTGCTGATTAAATTTTTGTAGGTAGCAATATCATTTGTTCTAATTTGCTCCCCTTTTTCTAGAAAAGGTAAACTCTTTTTAAATATTTCATCAACCTTTGCACTTTCAATCTTATACTTGTTGTTGTCTTTTATATTATTTACAATTTCGCTCTGCTTCACCGCACGATTAAAATATAAAGCACCAATATTGTATAAGGCATCAAAGTAATTTGGATTAATTTCTATAGCTTTTTTGTAGGCAGTTTCGGCTTTTTCAACAAATTCATTAAACTCTTTCTCTGCTGGGGCGGTTTTGCCTTCACCAGGATTAGCCATATTGTCATAGATAACACCTATGTTAAAAGGAAAAATTTCATTATTAGGCTCTTTGGTCATCGCCAATTCTAAATTAGTGATGGCCTCTTTATACTTACCTGCCTCAATAAAATAGTTCAATTCTGATAATATCAATTGTTTATCATTCGAATAAGCTGCACGGCCTTTTTGAATTGTTCCAATATAATTTACTTTATCTCCTTTTTTCAAATAGCTATCTGCTAACAAACTATATAGCATTGGTCCATCTTCAATTCCGCCATATTTAATATCAATTGCTTTTTGAAAAAATTGAATCGCTTTGTCATAATTTTGCGATTTTTCGGCAGAAAGTGCAGCATTATATATGGCATTTGAATCAGTTTTCTGCAAAAACTCTTCATTTAATTGAATTGATTTTTCAAAACTATTAAGCGCTTCTGCATATTTTCCTGTTTTAAAATTTTCAATTCCTGCGTTACTTGCAATAATTGCACAAATCTTTAAACCTTGCTTCGCTTGAGGAAAATTACCTTTTTCATCTAACTTAACAGTTTGAGCATAAGCTTTAGCAGCTTCATCCAAGGCCCCATTTTTTAAATCGGCCAATTTAGGGTCTTTGGCATTATGCAAATTCATGTAAATTTCGGCTCTGTTGGCCCAGGTTTTAGCTTTTGCACCAGTTTCTGCATCTTGTGTTGCTAAATCAATGTACTTCTTGGCTTCCATTAAATCGTTAGCATCCTTATCCTTATTGTAATAACCTAAATAATTAATGGCGCTTACTACATTTTTTTGTTGCGCAAAAGCACTTGTAGCTCCATAAAAGCCAATGCAAAAGGCTAAAATTGTTTTCTTGTTAAATTGCATAATAAAATTCAGTTTTGTTTATAATTATTCTTTGTCATCATTGCCTTCTTCTTCGCCAGCACCTTCTTCCGCATCATCACCAGTATCATCTGCATCATCATCATCAGCGTCTAACGGAGTGTTGTCTATCAATTCTTCACCATCAATGGCTACTGCTTCTTCTTCAGCATCTGTTTCCACTTTGGCTACGGCAGCAATTGCATCGCTGCTCTTAAACTTAATTAAACGTACTCCCTGAGTAGCTCTTCCCATCACACGCAAATCAGAAACCCTAATTCTAATGGTTAATCCAGATTTGTTAATAATCATGATATCATCATTATCGGTAACATCTTTGATGGCAATTAAGGCTCCTGTTTTATCAGTAATGTTAAGGGTTTTAACGCCTTTTGCACCTCTGTTGGTAACTCTGTAAGCCTCAATTTCAGAACGCTTACCATAGCCATTTTCGGAAACCACTAAAATGTTAGTATCATTACTTTTAGCAGCTATCATGCCAATTACTTCATCGTTTTCGGCATGTAATCTAATTCCTCTAACACCAGAAGCATTTCTGCCCATAGGTCTTACTTTTGCTTCGTTAAAACGAACCAATTTTCCTTTACGTGAGGCAATTAATATTTCATCCTTGCCACTAGTCAAGTGCGCTTCCAATAACATATCACCTTCTTTTACAGTAATGGCATTGATACCATTTTGACGAGGACGTGAATAAGCTTCAAGCGATGTTTTCTTAATGGTGCCTTTTTGAGTACACATAATGATAAAGTTGTTCTTCGTATATTCTACATCAGTCAAATCTTTTACATTAATGTAAGCTTTAACTTTATCATTTGGCGCAATGTTTACCATGTTTTGAATGGCTCTGCCTTTAGATGCTTTATTGCCTTCAGGAATTTCAAAGGCTCTTAACCAATAGCATTTTCCTTGCTCGGTAAAGAACAACATATAGTTATGTGTTGAAGCCACAAACATATGTTCTAAGAAATCTGCATCTCTTGTTGCAGTTCCTTTAGCACCTGTGCCGCCTCTGTTTTGAGCTTTATATTCGGTAAGGGCAGTACGTTTTATATAACCTAAACGAGAGATGGTAATTACCACATCTTCATCGGCAATCATATCTTCCATTCTAAAATCATCGGCAGAATAAACGATTTCACTCTTACGTGCATCACCGTATTTCTCCTTCATTTCAAGCATTTCGCCTTTAATGATGCTCATTCTTAAACCTTCATCAGCTAAAATGCTTTTTAAATAATTAATGGTTTTCATCAATTCATCATATTCTTCTTTAATCTTGTCGCGCTCTAATCCTGTCAATGCTCTTAAACGCATGTCCAAAATAGCCTTAGATTGAATTTCAGAAAGTGAGAATTTCGACATCAATTGCTCTTGAGCCTCCAGTGGCGTTGGTGCATTTCTAATGATTGAAATTACTTCATCTAAATTATCTAAAGCAATTAAGTAGCCTTCTAAAATATGTGCTCTTTTCTCTGCTTGCGCTAATTCATACTTAGTTCTTCTAACAACCACTTCATGACGGTGTTCCACATAATAATGAATCATATCTTTAAGATTCAACATCATTGGACGACCTTTTACAAGCGCAATATTGTTAACAGAGAATGAAGTTTGCAGTTCAGTAAACTTATATAACTTGTTGAGAACCACATTGGTTATAGCATCTCTCTTAATTTCATATACAATGCGCATTCCATCTCTATCGCTTTCATCGCGTATATCAGATATACCTTCAATTTTTTTGTCATTAATTAAGTCGGCTGTCTTTTTAATCATTTCAGCCTTGTTAATCATAAATGGTATTTCAGTCACAATAATTTTTTCACGACCATTGGCATCTACTTCAATATTTGCCTTGGCGCGCATTACAATTCGACCTCTGCCAGTTAAAAAAGCTTCTCTAACGCCTTCATAGCCATAAATGATACCGCCAGTTGGAAAATCTGGCGCTTTAACAAATTGCATTAATTCTTCAATAGTAATCTCTCTATTGTCGATATAGGCTGTAATGCCATCAATCACTTCCGTTAAATTGTGTGGAGGCATATTTGTGGCCATACCAACAGCAATTCCTGAAGCACCATTCAATAATAAGTTTGGAATTTTTGAAGGAAGCACCGTTGGCTCTTCTAAGGTATCATCAAAATTTAAGCGCATATCAACAGTTTCCTTGTCGATATCAGCCAACATTTCTTCTGCAATTTTCTTTAAACGAGCTTCAGTATAACGCATTGCAGCAGGACTATCACCATCTACAGAACCAAAGTTTCCTTGTCCATCAACTAGAGGATATCTTAAACTCCACTCTTGTGCCATACGAACCATAGCGTCATATACAGATGTATCGCCATGTGGATGGAACTTTCCTAAAACTTCACCTACAATTCTGGCTGATTTTTTATGAGGCTTGTTTGACATTACCCCTAATTCATACATGCCAAACATAACCCTGCGATGTACGGGCTTCATTCCATCTCTTACGTCAGGCAATGCCCTAGAAACTATTACCGACATAGAATAATCTATGTAGGCGGTTTTCATTTCCTCTTCAATGTTAATTTTGATAATTTTTTCTCCGTCTGCCATTTTTTCAGTTAACTTTTATTGTTTTTGTGCGTTATGTGATCTTTAAAAATAAGTGCCGAAGATAGTCAATAAATGCTTACCAAACCCACTAAAAAAAGCTAAAAGATATGAGCATATTTCTTAACAAAACTATGTTGAAAGATATGTGCGATTTATTTAGGCATGATTTTTTAAGTAGTGTATTATTGTTGAATTCAAATTTAATTTTACATTTGACATGATGAGTTTTATAATTTCGATAAATAAATATACAATATATGGAAGCTAAATTTTCACCCAGAGTTAAGGATGTAATTACCTTTAGCCGAGAAGAAGCACTCAGATTAGGGCACGATTACATTGGCACAGAACATCTTTTACTAGGAATTATAAGAGATGGAGAAGGTGCAGCCATTCAAATATTACAAGCACATGGAATTATGCTTGATGAACTTAGAAAAGCCATTGAAAGCAATCTTAAAAAAGTAGGTAAGCCTGTGATGAATGTTGGTAACATTCCTCTAGTAAAGCAAGCTGAGAAAGCATTAAAGATTACTTACCTTGAAGCTAAAATGTTTAAAAGTGAACTGATAGGCACCGAACATTTGTTATTAAGCATCTTAAAAGTAGATGATAATTTGGCTTCTGCCATTCTCAACAGATTCAATGTTACCTATGAAAGCGTAAGAGCTGAATTAGAAAAAATGAACATCAATCCTGATGTGAGAAGTGAATTACCTAGTAATACTGGTGATGATGAACCAGAAGATGATGGCGGTTCTTTCAGTCAAAGTGCCAAAAAAACAGTTGATCCAAAATCTAAAACACCTGTTTTAGATAACTTTGGAAGAGATTTAACCAAGGCTGCAGAAGAAGACAAACTGGATCCAATTGTGGGACGCGAGAAAGAAATTGAACGTGTTTCTCAAATTTTAAGTAGAAGAAAGAAAAACAATCCCATCTTAATTGGTGAGCCCGGTGTAGGTAAGTCGGCCATTGCCGAAGGTTTAGCCTTAAGAATTGTTCAAAAGAAAGTTTCACGCGTTTTATTTGGTAAAAGAGTAGTTACTTTAGATTTGGCTTCCTTAGTAGCTGGTACCAAATATCGTGGGCAGTTTGAAGAACGCATGAAAGCTGTAATGAACGAACTAGAAAAATCGC
>JBILPB010000035.1:0-24294 GCA_044374175.1 Bacteroidia bacterium
ACTTCACCAATTTCCAGATTTAAAATTTACAAAATTAATACCGATACGGGCGTTATAGCCATTGATTCTATTACAATTTCTAATAATGTGAGTAGCTACATGAATGGCGATATTTTATTTTCTGGTTTAGCTTGCGATGAAATTATTTTAAACTCTAGTTATAAATCAGTTGTGAAATATGGCAACGACACGCTCTTGAATTTTGCTGTTTCAAACTATAATGAAAACCTGTTGATTGGTAAATATAGTCTGAGTAATAGTCTAATTGCACAACCACAAATTATTACTCCTTCCAATCCTGTTTTTTGTTCAAATTCAGATGATATTACTTTATCTGTACCTCCACTAAGTAGTGCATCTACTTACCATTGGCAGCTGTTTCCAGCCAATGCTGGTCAAATCATCAACAATGGAAATAGTATTTTATTAAATGTTGATTCTACCTTTGCAGGAGAAGTAAAAATAGTTTGCTATGCGTCTAATTTTTGCAATATTTCGGCACTTTCCGACACCTTAACGCTCACCATTAATCAAGCACCAATCATATATTCTATTGATGATACAGGATTTGGTGCAGTAACATCTAATATTGCAAATGCCACAAATTTCAATTGGTATCTGGATAATGTATTGCTTAATTTCGCAAATATGCCTACTGTAAATTGCATTGGTGATGGGGTTTACACTATTATCGCAACGAATGCAACTTGCAGTGATACACTTTCAAATATTATTACTTGTATAATTTCTGGTGTAACTACTATGGAAGAAAACCAAATAAATATTTATCCAAATCCTGCCAAAGAGAAAATATTTATAACTTCAAATAGCCCCCAATTAAAAGTGATAAAAATCTATGACACCTCAGGTAAAATAGTAAAGCAAGCCTCTTTTAGCAGCAATAATTTTACCCTACTTACAGATGATTTAAGCAAAGGGTTTTATACTATTATGATTTCCAGCACTCATGAAAACGAAGCCATAAAATTAGTCATCGAATAATTTTTTAGCTAATTTATACTTTAGGTTTTTATTTTGATTGAACTGAAAAGTAAGTGCATTCAGCATTAACATCGGTGCAAATTAAATATATGCCATTGCGCAAATTGTTGATGTTAATAATCGTGTTTTCTGAAATTATTTTATCTGATAAAATTAATTTTCCTGTATAATCAAATAGTTTGTAATTGCCCCCCACGCTATTCCCAGAAACATTTAAATTAATTTGATTGGATGCTGGATTGGGATAAATCAACATATTTTTTTGAACTTTTTCTTCCGAAAAAACTTTATTTAAAGTACAATTTGTTGTTGGATTATTGGCAGAAAGTGCAATTTTATTTGCAAATAAATTGGTCATATTTTGAACCCTTAAACTAAAATTATCTATGGAGTGTCCGTTGGAGAAACAATTATTTAAATAAGCATAATTATTTACAATATCTGCTTGAAAAACAGGTGCTGAAGTACCTAAACTAATGAAATGCTGCCTTATGCTTTCATTACCAAAAGCATTTGGATAAAAATAATAGGTTTGACAAAGATTAGTTTGTGCGTAACACTCCCAACTGGTGCGACCTAAAACACGTCCGTACTCGTAATTCACCACCACATCAGCACCTTGATGAAACAGATAAACACAAGGCGTATCAGCAAGTTGATTTATGATTGACAAATCGAAAGCAGCACCATAAAAACTTCCAATACCTTTTACTGAAGCATTAAAGCTACCTGTGTTTAAATTGCCTTCAATACTGCCAAGATCTGGTCTTGTTAAATTATTATTGGATGGAATACATCCATAAGCATTCAAATTATTATCAGGGTTAGGCGCATCAATAATGGCATTGCATAAACTACTTTTTTCATTAGGTTGATCTGTAAATGCTGTAGCGAATGCAATAAACGCACCTGCACTTTCACCTGCAATAAAAACATTATTTACATCTGAAGAGTCGATAGCATTTCTATTTTTCATAAATCGGATTGCTCCTTTAGTATCTTGCATGGCGCGGAAATTAGCTCTATAAATTTCTGCGCTATCGCTAATATATCCACAAGGTGCTGAAATTGAATTATTACACAAAGCATACATGGCATATGATGCAGCCTTATGGGTACCTAATCTGTAATTGATATTGGCAACCACCCAACCTTTTTTTGCAAACTCACGCGACATTAAAACCATATATTCATCTTCCTTTGAACCAGCAAACCAAGCTCCTCCATGCACTAAAACCATGATTGGACGCAAACAATTTGAATCTGTTTTTGGCTTATAAATATCAAGTAATAAATCAACCTGATTTCCTGCATAATCGGTTGCTTGCCCATAAGATAGGTTTAATATACTATCATAAGTATACTCATTTGTTGAGTAAGGCAATTGCGCCTTTGCATTTTGAAATAATCCGCAACATAATAACAGTATGCAATTTATTTTAATTGACTTCATAGCCATTTTGATAATATTTAAAATCATGTTTGAAAAGATATTAAAACAAATTTAAAGTATAAATGTAATGAAATAAATTTGGAAAAGCATATAAGCTATCATCAGGCAAACGCTACAAAAGCGCTTAAATGAATCATAACTCATGAATTTGAGTGATGATATAAAAATTTCATTTACCCTAAAAAAGGTATTGCCAAGAATAATTCTAAATAGAACATTTGCACCGTTCAATTTTTACCAGGTTTATTTTAATACAATATGCAAAAAGGCATTTTACATTGTTTACTTTTTTTAGCAAGCGCAACACTTCAAGCTCAAACCCTAGATTCTAATAAAATTACCATTCTGCCAATGCTTGAATTCAATGAACTTCGCTCTATAGGCGGCATTGAATCGATGCCAGATACTAAAGAAAATGTAATTTATGCAGCTAAAAAGTTAGCAGTAATTCGCTTAGATAAGTTAAATGCTGACTTAAGTATTAATAACACGCGTCAGGTATTTGGAAAAGTTCCAGGCATGACAATTTGGGAAAATGATGGCTCGGGGATACAGGCAGGCATCGCCTCCAGAGGTTTAAGTCCAAACCGTTCATGGGAATTTAACATGCGTCAAAATGGTTATGATATTTCTTCTGAAGTATTTGGTTATCCGGAAACCTATTTTACACCACCAATGGAAGCATTAGAAACTATTGAAGTAATACGAGGCGCAGCTTCCTTGCAATATGGGCCACAATTTGGCGGATTAATTAATTATAAAGTAAAGAAAGCTGACCCTAACAAAGTACTTGCCTTTGAAACACAGCAAACAGTTGGTTCTTATGGATTATTCAACACCTTTAATGCTGTTGGAGGTACTTATAAAAAACTTTCATACTATGGATATATAAATCACCGCAGTGCCGATGGATGGCGTTCTAATTCGGCCTACCAAACTTATACTGGTTATATCTCTGCCAACTATCAAATCAATAATAAGGCAAATCTTAGTTTGGAATACAGTAAGATGGATTATAAAAGTCAACAGCCGGGCGGTTTAACTGATCAACAATTTAAAGATAATCACCGTCAATCAAGTCGTGCAAGAAATTGGTTTGGCGCACCTTTCCAAACAGCAGCCATCACTTTTGATTATCAAATCTCCAAAAATACAAGTTTAAAAATTAAAAGTTTCGGCAATTTTGCAGCAAGAAACAGTGTAGGTTATTTAAAAGCCATCAACATCAAAGATACTATCAATCCTGCAACTGATCATTATGCAGCTCGACAAATAGACAGAGATGATTACGAAAATTACGGAACAGAATTACGTATGAGCAGCAAATATAAAATGGGAAATAAAACAAATATTTTGGCCTACGGAGTAAGAGCTTACAAAGGTAATACCAATAGAAATCAATTAGGTGTAGGCTCTACTGGCAGTGATTTTGAATTAGTTTTAACGAATCCAATTTACGGAAGAGCCATGAAATTTAGAACCGTAAATTATGCCGCTTTTGTTGAACATATTTTTTATGTTGGAAACAGACTTAAAGTTGTTCCAGGTGCGCGTTTTGAAATGATTGAAAATTCAAAAGCTGGTTATATTAACACCACTTCCACAGGTAATATTCAAGAAGAAAAAAGAACAAGAAATGTTATCCTTTATGGTGCTGGTGCAGAGTTTAGAGTAACTTCTCAAAGTAATATTTATGCAAATTATTCCACTGCCTTTCGTCCTGTTACTTACTCAGAATTAACGCCAAGTGCCACCACCGAAATTATTGATCCAAACCTTAAAGATGCCGAAGGATTTAATGCAGATTTAGGTTACAGAGGTACATTTAGAAAATTCATCAATTTTGATTTAGGTGTTTTTTACTTGAATTACGAAAATAGAATTGGAACAATTACCCAGGATGGCGCTCCCTACAAAACAAATATTGGCGCTTCGGTAAGCCAAGGTGTTGAATCTTATATTGAAATTGATGTGATAGAGGCCATCACTAATAATGATAAATTGGGTCACTTCAATATTTTTGCTTCTAATGCTTTTATTGATGCAAAGTACGCTAAATGGGACAATCCAGCCATCGCAGAAGATCCTTTGAAATCAATTAAAGATAAAAAAGTGGAATATGCCCCTGCGTATATCCATCGCTTTGGCGCCACCTATAATTACAAAAATTTTTCTACTACATTTCAATACAATACAACTGCTGCGGTGTATACAGATGCTGTAAATACTGAGCTACCGAATGCAGCTGCAACTGTAGGAAAATTACCTGCTTATGAAGTTATGGATTTTAGTTTTTCACTTAGATTTTTAACCTACTATAATGTAAAAGCTGGTGTTAATAACTTAACTGATGAAAAATACGCTACAAGAAGAGCCGGTGGCTATCCTGGACCTGGCATTTTACCTGGCAATGGAAGAACAATTTTTGTGAGCTTTGGCGCAAAATTTTAAGTAAAAAGCACTTGACCTACTAAGCTACTTTTATAGCGCTATTTTTTTTACCTTTGCGGGATAAAATATAATTTATGATTAAATCACTTGCTTTTTCTCTGGGTGCTATTTTGTTTGTTTCTTGTGCTCAAGAAAACAAAAATACAACTCAAAAAATGATGTATCCTCAAACCAGAAAAACCGATACCATTGATACTTATTTTGGCACAAAAATAGCCGACCCTTATCGTTGGCTTGAAGATGACAAATCGGCCGAAACAGCTGATTGGGTGAAGGCTCAAAATGGAATTACATTTGATTATTTGAATAAAATTCCTTGTCACACACAAGTTAAAGAACGCCTTACTAAAATATGGAACTTTGAACGTTATTCGCCACTGAATAAAAAAGGAAAGTATTATTTCTTTTACAAGAATAATGGCATACAAAATCAAAGTGTACTTTATATGAAAGAGGGTTTGAATGGCGAAGCCAAAGTTTTACTTGACCCTAATTTACTGGCCGAAGATGGCACCATTTCATTAGGTGGTGCAAAAGCAAGCAAGGATGGAAAATACTTGGCATATACTATCAACAAGGCTGGCAGCGATTGGAGCGAAATTCATTTAATGGACATCGCCTCTGGTAAAAAAATGAATGATGAAATTAAATGGGTAAAGTTTAGTGATATTGCATGGAAAGGAAGTGGTTTTTATTATAGCGCCTATGATGCGCCAACTGGCAAAAGTGAGTTGAGCAGTAAAAATGAATTTCATAAAATATATTTTCATGAACTAGGTAAAAATCAAAGGGAAGATGTGTTGGTTTATGAAGACAAGGCACATGGCTTGCGCAACTTTTCGGCCAATGTAACTGATGATGAACAATATCTTTTAATTTATGGATCAGAAAGCACGAGTGGTGTTTCGTTAATGATTAAAGATTTATCTAAACCCCAAGCAGCCTTTGTAAGCATTGGAGATAATTTCGAAAACAATTTTGGTGTGGTACATAATGAGAAAAATATTTTTTACATCCATACTGATAAAAATGCACCAAAATATCAATTAATAAAAGTTGATTTAAATAAAGTAAATGATAAAAACTGGTCAACAATTATCCCTGAAAGTAATGATTTATTAGAAAGTGTAAGTGTAAGTAATGGTAAATTAGTAGCCCTTTATTTAAAGGATGTAAGTTCAAAATTGTTTGTGCATGCCTTAGATGGTAAGTTAGATCATGAAATTGCACTTCCAGGTTTATGCAAGGTAGAAGGACTTTCAACAGATAAAGACGATAGCCTTTTATTTTTCTCTTATAATACATTTACAGCGCCTGCTTCTATTTATCAATACAGTATGAAAGGCAAAGCATTAACAGAAACTTTTAAACCTGTGATTGATTTTAAAACGGAAGATTATGAAACTAAACAAGTATTCTACACCAGTAAAGATGGTACAAAAGTACCTATGTTTATTACCCATAAAAAGGGCATTCAATTAGATGGCAATAACCCATGTTTCTTGTTTGGGTATGGAGGTTTTAATAGTTATTACGCACCCGAATTTAGAATTGACAGAGCGGTATTTTTAGAACAAGGAGGTGTTTATGCTGTACCTGGTTTAAGAGGCGGTGGAGAATATGGTGAAGATTGGCACAAAGCCGGTATCAAATGTAAAAAGCAAAATGTATTTGACGATTTTATTGCAGCCGCAGAGTTTTTAATTAAAGAAAAATACACTTCTTCTTCTAAACTAGCCATCAACGGCCGCAGCAATGGTGGCTTGTTAATTGGTGCTGTAATGACGCAACGTCCTGATATCTGCAAAGTAGCCATTCCAACCGTAGGTGTGCTTGATATGTTGCGCTATCATAAATTTACTATTGGATGGGCTTGGGCCAGCGACTATGGTACCAGTGAAAATAAAGAAGAGTTTGATTGCTTACTAAAATACTCGCCTTTGCATAATATTAAGCCAGCTGCATATCCTGCAACGCTTGTAACTACAGGCGATCATGACGATAGAGTTGTACCTGCGCATTCATTTAAATTTATTGCTACCTTGCAAGAAAAACAGCAAGGTTCAAATCCAACCCTGGTGAGAATTGATGTAAATGCCGGGCATGGCGCTGGAAAACCAACTGCTAAGCAAATTGAAGAAGCAGCTGATATTTGGTCATTTGTGTTTTATAATTTAGGTGTAAATTACAAATAAAAACACTTTGTATCAATTCACTGTCAAGGCTTTTAAAGATTTAACTGTTGATGAATTGTATGCAATTCTTCAATTAAGAGAGACCATTTTTGTGGTTGAACAAAACTGTGTTTATCATGATATTGATGGCATTGATCAACATTGTTTTCATCTGTTTAGCATGGAGCAAGAGACTCAAAAAATAATGGCTTATGCAAGATTAGTGCCTGCTGACATGAAATTTGATGTACCTTCGATTGGAAGAGTGATTTGCGATTTAAACTACAGAGGAAAAAGTTTAGGCAAGGCTTTGATGGTTAAAGCTATTGAAGAAACTTTACAATTGTTTAAATCAAAAACCATTAAAATTTCTGCTCAAACCTATTTACTTAAATTTTACAGCGCGCTTGGTTTTACCAGCATTAGCGCTTGTTATGATGAAGATGGAATAGAACATGTGGATATGATTTACTCGACTGACTAATTGCTGGCAGTTAATATTTCGCATCAATGCGATATCAATTGAAAAAACAATTCATCCACATAACCACCTGAAACTCTATTCCATTGTTGCTTATTACCAGATTGTATGAATCCTATTTTGGTAAATAAATGAATACTATTTGTATTATCGGCATTGATGTTACAATACAATTGATGTAAGTGCAAAATAGAAAAACAATAATTACACAAAATTTCCAGGGCTTCGGAAGCATAACCTTTGCCTCGGTGTTGCTCATCTGCAATTAAAATTCCAATACCCGCCCTTTGATTGGTGGGATCAAAATCAAATAAATCAATACAACCAATGGGGCCATATTTAACGGTATTAATCATTAAACGCAATTGCTTAGTGACATAAATATCGTGCTTTGCATTTTCAATGTATTCTTTTAAAATATGCTTCGAAAAAGGGGCTAAAGTATTTGACAAATGCCATACTGCAGGATTATTTTCCCACTGGTATAACAATTCCAAATCATTTGGTTCAATGGCTCTTAATGAAATTAACTGGCCTTTTAAATGCATGTTTTTAATTTAAACTATACTTTATTTTTGGGTCCTTTTCTATAAACTTAATTATTTGTTCATCTAAATTAATTCTTGCTCTTGGCGATGAAAGTTCTACTTGTATCTCTTCTGCAGCATCTTTAATTTTAAATTGTAAAGAACAATTTCCGGGATGACTTTTAATAAGTGCACTTAATTGTTTAATAAAATCATCCGACAAATCGTTCAAATTGATGTTTAATTCTATTTTCTTTGTCATCTTGTCGCGCACATCAGACAGCAACATCATGTTTAAAATGTTAAGCTTATAATTACCCGGTTCATTGCGCCATTCATCAACCCTAACCTTCATGTATACAAACAATCCTGCTTGCAAGAAATAACTTTTCCATTTTAAATAATCATCACCAAACAAACTAATTTCAAAGTTGCCCGTTTGATCTTCTATTCCAAATTTTCCATAAGGCTTTCCAATTTTATTTACCAGATGTATCACATTAGAAACTACAGCGCCAATCGTTAACTCTTTTCCTTTTATTATCGAAAAGTCATGTAACTCCTGCACTTTAGCCCTACAATAGTTTTTGATTTCAAAGGCATAATCTTCTAATGGATGCCCACTGATATACATCCCAATGACTTCTTTTTCGCGGCTCAATTGTTCCAAGTTACTCCAAGGTTCACAATATGGCACCGCAGGTTCGGGCATGTTTACTTCCGATTCTTCGCCAAACAAAGAAGCCTGCGCACTGTCTTTTTGCTCTTGTATATTTTGTCCGTATTTAATTACTTTTTCAAGAAATTGTATGTTATCATTTTTATCTGCAAAGAAATACTGTGCGCGATGCACATTTGTAAATGAATCAAATGCACCGCCAAAAGCCAGGCCTTCGAACACGCGTTTATTCGCTGCTCTTAAATTAATTCTTCTACACATATCAAAGATGGAAGTGTAGGGTCCATTTTCTTTTCTTTCCAATACAATATTGTCGACTGCTGCCTCTCCTACTCCTTTTAAAGCGCCCATACCAAAACGTATCTGACCTTTTTTATTGACTGTAAATTTTCGTGCACTTTCGTTGATATCAGGCCCAAGCACATTCATTCCCATTCTGCGACACTCTTCCATAAAGAACGCAATTTGCTCTGTATTGATTTGTGCGTTTAACACGGCCGCCATAAATTCTCCCGGATAGTGTGCTTTTAAATATGCTGTATGAAAAGCAACATAAGCGTAACACGTAGCATGTGATTTGTTGAAAGCGTAAGAAGCAAAGGCTTCCCAGTCGACCCAAACTTTTTCTGCTACTTTTAAATCGTGTCCATTTTTTGCACAGCCTTCCATGAATTTGCCTTTCATTTGCTGCAACACATCCATTTGCTTTTTACCCATGGCTTTACGCAACACATCGGCATCGCCTTTGCTAAAGCTTGCCAATCGCTGCGAAAGCAACATTACCTGCTCCTGATAAATGGTAATACCATAGGTATCTGCCAACAAATCTTCTGTAACCGCAAAGTCATATTTAATTTCTTGCAAGCCATGTTTACGTTTTACAAAATCTGGGATATAGCCCATCGGACCTGGTCTGTATAGCGCCACCATGGCAATGATATCTTCAAACTTATCGGGTTTTAAGTCCTTTAAATGTTTTTGCATGCCATCACTTTCAAACTGGAAAACGCTGATGGTTTCTCCATTTTGAAATATTTTATACGTGAGTGGATCATCTAAAGGAATTTCATCAGGAATAATTTTTACGCCATGATTTTCTTCAATTAAACTTACAGCATCATTAATAATACTTAATGTTTTTAAACCAAGAAAGTCCATTTTTAAAAGACCAGCAGATTCAATTACACTGCCATCCCATTGTGTTACCCAAAGGTCAGAATCTTTGGCCACACTTAAAGGCAAATGTTCCATTAAATCGCTTGGCGCGATAATTACTGCAGAAGCATGTATACCAGTATTTCTAACCGAACCTTCAAGATTTAAAGCTTCTTTTAAAACGGTTGATTTTAAACCTACACCATCGTAAATGGCTTTAAGTTCTTTAACCTCATCAATGGCATCTTTTAATTTTGTACCGGGTTTATCGGGCACCAGTTTAGCCAGTTCATTACTTTCATTCAATGGTAAATCTAAAGCACGCGCCACATCTTTTATAGCCGATTTAGCGGCCATTGTACCATAATTGATAATTTGTGCTACCTGATTTTTACCATATTTATCAATCACATAGTTCATTACTTTTTCGCGACCTACATCATCAAAATCCGTATCAATATCGGGCATGCTCTTACGCTCTGGATTTAAGAAACGCTCGAAGAGTAGATTGTACTTGATAGGATCAATGTTTGTTATTCCAATGCAGTATGCTACTGCTGAGCCTGCTGCTGAACCTCTACCCGGTCCAATAAGCACGCCCATATCGCGACCCGCTTTTATAAAATCGGCAACAATAAGAAAGTAGCCAGGAAAGCCCATACTTTTAATGGTAAACAATTCAAAATTTAAACGTTCTTCGATTTCGCTCGTTACTTCAGTATATCGTTTATGCGCTCCTTCAAAGGTAAGATGTCTTAGATATTCGTCTGCATCTGTAAAAGGTGAAGGTAAAGGAAAATTAGGCACTAAAATATCTCTGCTTAATTTTATAGTTTCAACTTTGTCAACTATTTCGCCAGTATTATCAAGTGCTTCGGGAATGTCGCTAAAAATCTTCAACATTTCGTCCTTTGTTTTAAAATAAAACTGGTCATTAGGAAAGCCAAAGCGATAGCCCTTCCCTCCTTCTTCATCAGTAGCAATTGGTGTTGATTGTTTATCACCAGTATTTACGCAAAGTAAGATATCGTGCGCATTTGAATCTTGCTGATCAACATAATGCGAATCGTTGGAAGCAATAATTTTTACATTATATTTTTTAGCGAAACGCAATAAAACTTGATTCACTTTCTCTTGTTCAGGAAGCCCATGACGTTGTATTTCTATGTAATAATCTTCGCCAAAAATATCGAGCCACCATTTAAAAATCTCTTCAGCTTCTTGTTCTGATTTATTTAAAATTGCTTGTGGCACTTCGGCTCCAAGGCAACAAGTGGTGGCAATTAATCCTTTGTGATATTTTAAAATGAGCTCCTTGTCAACGCGGGGCCATTTGCTGTAAAGCCCTTCAATATAGCCTAAAGAGCATAGTTTGCTTAAATTTTTATAACCTTCAGCATTTTTGGCCAATAGTAATTGATGGTATCTTTTATCTTTCGATTCTTTGGTGAATTGCTTTTTAAAACGATCATCCACCATATAAAACTCGCAGCCTATGATGGGTTTTACATTTTGTTTTACCGCTTCAGCCACAAATTTAAAAACACCAAACATATTGCCATGATCCGTGATAGCCATAGCACGCATATTGTCGCTTGTGGCTTTTTTGAGCATCTTTTTGATGTCTGCTGCACCATCTAAGAGACTGAACTGAGTATGAACATGTAAGTGATTGAACTCCATTTTATAATTTTAATAGCATTTTATTGTTGGTAAATTTACGAATCATTAAGGCCATAAATTACAATGTTTATAATTATTGTTTTATGAACATCATTGCTTTTTTTGTTTGATGAAATGGAAAAATGTGTATTGAAAATTTCATTCCTAATATTCAGTAAAACGTCAAATTTTCTGTTTAAAAAGGAATAAATGCGCCATATTGGCGTTATTTTGTAGCTAAATGCGCCATATTGACACTAAATTGATCTCATTTTTGATTTGGAACAGCAATTGAAAACCTCTTTCGAAAACAATTACTAACCATAAAAAATAAAAAAAATGACACTTATTAAATTTCAAAACCCAAGAGCAAAAAAATTTTTTGAATCAGATGCCATGTTTCCTGGATTTGGAAACGCCTTTGATAATTTCTTAAAAATGGATTACAACTATGGTGAATCAGTTCCATCGGTTAACGTAACCGAAAATGAAAAGGAATATCATATGGAATATTTGGTGCCGGGCTTTAAAAAAGATGAGATTAAAGTAGCCCTTGAACAAAATGTGTTGACCGTAAAGGCCGAGAAAAAAACAGAAACAACTGAAGAACAGAAGCGTTACACCAGAAAAGAATTTAGCTTTAGTTCATTTAAACGTTCATTTACAATGCCCGATAATATTGATGCTGATAAGATGGTGGCTAGGCATGAGCATGGAATTTTAAACATTGTAATTCCTAAGAAAATGGAAGAAAAGAAAAACGCTTTGAAAGAAATAGAGATTTTATAATTGCTAATTTCATAATTTTAAAACAAGGCTGACCTTAATAGTTGGCCTTTTTTTTTGCTAAAAACTTTTAAACATTAAATTGGTTGCAAAAGCATTTACCTTTTTGAAAACATAAAGAATCAATAGTTATTTTTGATTGACTTTATATTGTTTGTAATGAAATCTGAAAGACCTTTAATATTAGTAACGAATGATGATGGTGTACATGCACCGGGCATCAGGGCATTGATAGAAGTAATGAAAACCAAAGGAGATGTTTTGGTGATTGCGCCTGATAAACCTCAATCGGGTATGGGACACGCCATTACGATTAATTCTACTTTGCGCATCAATAAATTAAAAGAAGAAGCTGGCTACACTGAATATAGTTGCAGCGGCACACCAGTTGATTGTGTAAAAATTGCAGTCAATAAATTGTTGCCGCGCAAGCCCGATTTGTGCGTTTCTGGCGTTAATCATGGTTCAAATTCCTCTATCAATGTGATCTATAGTGGCACCATGTCGGCTGCTGTGGAGGGCTGTATAGAATCTATCCCTTCCATTGGTTTTTCGTTGTGTAGCTATTCAGTGGATGCCAATTTTGATGCCTGTAAAAAAATTGCAGAACGTGTGGTAGATAAGATCTTAGCCAACAGTTTGCCTGAAGGTGTTTGCTTAAACGTAAATATCCCTAATGTTGAATACGATAAACTCAATGGTATTAAAATTTGCAGACAAGCAAAAGCCA
The DNA here is from genome assembly GCA_044374175.1 of Bacteroidia bacterium. Lineage (GTDB taxonomy): Bacteria > Bacteroidota > Bacteroidia > UBA4408 > UBA4408 > CAIKXD01. Next base: position 13,101 of record JBILPB010000035.1, read on the forward strand.
ATTGGGAAGAAGAGTTGGATGAAAGAAAAGATCCCATGGGGCATTCTTATTTTTGGCTCACAGGTGTTTTTAAAAATTATGATAGTGGTACTGATACTGATGAATGGGCATTGGCCAACCAATGGGTAAGTATTGTGCCTGTGCATATCGATTTTACGGCTCATCACACGATTCCTTATTTAAAAAAACTTGATATTTAATGATAAATATTTCACCCCAACAATTAAGAAAACTTGACTCGTTTGTAGTCGGATTTTTAATTGGATTAATTGCTCCTGTCATTATATTTTTAGCCTACTACAAGTTGAATTATGATTTTATACAATTCAATAGTTTTGTTCAAGATGCTTTTATGAAAAGTATTTTTGCACCATTGTTAAGCTTGTGTGTAATTGTTAATCTTGGCATATTTTATTTGTTTTACTGGAAGTATTTAAACTATGCAGCGCGCGGTGTTATTGGCGCAACATTTGTTTATGCCTTCATCGTTTTCATCATAAAAATATTTTTTTAATGAAAATTAAATCAATTGTTCTATTCGGATTGCTTGTTACAATTGCTGTAGCGTGTAAGAAATCAAAAATAAAAAAGCAAATTACAGGGAAATGGATTGTTACAGCCATGTACACCGATGATGCTGATTTATTGTTGCAAAAAAAGAAAGGCAAGTTTTATGCAACGCAATGTGATACTGTTTTATACGAGCGACAAGAAACGTTATATAGTGAGGTGGTTTTTGAAGAAAATGAAAAATACACGAGAACAGAAAAAATTACGATTCAATATTTAGATACTGCTGCTTCGCGCATACAATGCAAAGCTGTTTATGCTGATTCTACACTAAATATTACTGAAGAAGGTAAATGGCGTTTTGAGGGAAAGGAAACCCTTGAATTGTTGGGAAACAATAATAATTATGAAGGAAATAAATTAATTGCCATTAGCGATAATGAAATGGAATGGCAAACCGATTTAATAGTAGACCAAGGTATAGTGTTGTTCACAGGAATTAAAACTACAAAATTAACGAAGCAATAATTCAAATTTCTGCATTAAAAAATCTAAATAAGCTATGAAGTATTATGTAATTGCAGGTGAAGCTTCGGGAGATTTGCATGGATCTAATTTAATTAAACAACTAAAAAAAATTGACACCGAAGCTCAGTTTAGATGCTGGGGTGGCGACAAAATGCAATTACAAGGTGTAACCTTAGTGAAGCATATTAAGGATTTAGCTTTTATGGGTTTTGTGGAAGTAGTTTCAAATCTGGCTACAATTTTAAGAAACATTTCATTTTGCCAAGACGATATTTTATTGTACAAACCAGATGCAATGCTCCTTATTGATTACCCTGGTTTTAATTTACGCATTGCTGAATTTGCAAAAAAACATGGGATCAAAGTCATTTATTACATCTCACCTCAGGTATGGGCCTGGAAACAATCGCGCGTAAAAAAAATTAAAGCCAACGTAGATTGCATGCTGGTTATTTTACCCTTTGAAGAAGCCTTTTACAAACAACATGATTATGATGTTTTTTATACAGGCCATCCTTTGCTTGATGCTATAGAAGATATTAAAGGAAATAGTAATACATGGACAGATTTTAGACATGTGAATTTATTACCAGAGAAGCCGGTTATTGCGCTGTTACCAGGAAGCAGAAGACAAGAAATTTCATCTATGTTACCTTTGATGCTGCAAGTTGAAAAGTATTTTAATGATTATCAATTTGTAATAGCCGCTGCTCCTTCAATACCTGCTGAATTTTATAAAAGCGTGATGGGCCATTCTAATGTAAAATTAGTGTATGATCAAACTTATCAATTATTACAACACGCAAAAGCTGCTTTGGTAACTTCAGGCACCGCAACATTGGAAACCGCTTTATTTAATGTGCCTGAGGTGGTTTGTTATAAAGGAAATAAAATATCTTATCATATTGCCCGCAAATTAATTAAGGTAAAATACATCTCCTTAGTAAATTTAATTATGGATCAGGAAATTGTGAAAGAGCTTATACAAGATGATTTAAATGAGCAACAATTGAAAGAAAATTTGACCAAATTATTGGAGCCCAATTATCAAACTCAATTAAAACATGCCTATCATGAACTAAGAGAAAAACTCGGAGGAAAAGGCGCTTCTGAAAGAGCTGCACAGCATGTTGTAAAATTTCTTAGAAGTTAATTTTTATTCATAAATGATACAAAAATTGCTTATTCTTATTTGTTTTCTTCCGCTCAGGCTTTTTGCTTTGGATACTAGCGTAAAAATAGGTGTGTTGTATGGATTATCACTGACGGAAATAAATGCCTCACATTTGTTAGGCAACCCAACAATTTATTTTGATAGTTTGAGTTATTTTAAAACTGATTCACTTTTTGATTTAAAAATTATTAGCGAGCGCGATAGTCTTAGCATTAAAGCTGGTGATAGTTTAATTGCCCGCTGTAAAACATTACGTATTTACAATCAAGTGAAAGGCGAAACGAAAGTCATGAATAAAGGTTTTAAGAATGAAAAAAATTATGGTGGTCAATTAACTTTTACCAATAACAATGGTTTTTTATTTATAACTAATACCATCGATTTGGAAGATTATTTGCCAGGTGTTTTAGAAGCTGAAGTTGGCTTAAACAGACCTCCTGAATACTATAAGGTACAAGCCATCATCTGCAGAACCTACACCTTAAGTCATTTACGAAGACACGAAATGGAAGACTTTAATTTGTGTGATAAAGAGCATTGTCAAGTTTACAAAGGCATCAGTAAAAAAAGTGTTGAACTCAATAAAGCCATACAAAAAACCACTGGTATTGTGATGGTTGACAATGATTTTGCGCTTATTACAGCCGCTTTCCATGCCAATTGTGGAGGGCAAACCGTAAACAGCGAAGATGTGTGGAACAAAAAATTAGACTATTTAAGAAGCATTAAAGATACTTTTTGTTTACGTCAAAAAAGTGCCGTTTGGAGCAAAGAAATAAGTGTTGAAAAATGGTCGGAATGCATGCATAAACTGTGTAGTGACTATAAATCAGATGAAGATAGTTTGCATCAAAATGATGATGCCTCATTTTTACAATTTTCGCGAAAGCGCAGTTATCCGATCAATAATTTATGTGATGTTCCATTAAAAGACATCAGAAACAGCCTGGGTTTAAAATCAACTTATTTTAATGCTTACCATAAAAATGGACAAATACTGCTTAGTGGCAGAGGCTTTGGTCATGGTGTTGGTTTGTGTCAGGATGGCGCCATTAGAATGTCGAAATTGGGATATAGTTACAAATCTATCTTGCATTTTTACTATCAAAATGTAAGTATAGTGCATCTCGACAAACTTGATTTTTTTAAGTTTAATGAATAAAACAGCACCCATATTTCTCCTTAAAATTGTTAATTATTCTTGTTGAAAACTCAATACTGAGTAAAACATTTGAAGTTTAAAAGCGGCTATATTTGTTTTGTATAGTGGGTAAACCATGTTAAAAAACAAGTAGCATTGATAAAGTTTAAAATACCATATGTTATTCGCCTCCTTCTTTTACTGAAGATGTGTGGGACTATAGGTATTGTTGCTGCGCAAGAAATTAAACCCAACAAAGCAGACGCACGTTTATTAAAAGAAGGACAGAAATATGAGGAAGCACATAGTGCATTTTCTAAATTGATAGAGCAAGATCCGGCAGATTACGAGTGTTATATTGAACGTGCTTTTTGTAGCGAAAAAATGAATCGTTATGAAGAAGCCATTAATGATTATCGCACCGCTTTAAATTTAAAACCAGGCGAAATAGATTTGTATCGCAAAGCGTTGATTGATTATCTGCAAATTGAAAATTATAACCAAGCCACCGAAATGTTTAGCACTTTGGTGCAGATAAAAAATAAAACAGTAGCAGCCTATCAAAAAATGGCTATCGATAAAATTAAGTTAAGAGATTATGATGGTGCTGTAAAAGAAATAAATACTTCACTCGATTATGATAATACAAGTGATTACTCGCACTTTATAAAAGGCGTAGCAATGGACAGCATCGGTAATACACAAGTAGCTATTCAAAGCTATTTGAAAGCCATTTCATGCATGTATGTTACCAAGGAATATAAAGAAGCAAAAGATAAATCGGCTTACAAACCTTATTTTATAAACCTTGCCATTGCTCAAAGAAAAACTGGCAATATAGAAGAATCATTAAAAAACTTAAACACTGCTTTATCATACGATTCAAACGACTTTAATATCTATACGCAAAGAGCTGTAACCTACGTGGCCAAAAGTGATTATTTAAATGCCGAAGTTGATTTTACCAAAGCCCTGCAACTAAACGATAAAAATGCTACAGCATATTTTGAGCGTGGCCTGATGAATAAAAAACTGGAGAAATATCCAGATGCTATTGGCGATTTTACCAATGCTATTTTGTTTCAAGAAAAAAATCCAAATGCCTATTACAACAGAGCTTTATGTTATCAGGCTTTAAATAAATATGAGGAAGCAGAAAAAGAATTTGCGTTGGCAAAAAATCAAGGCTTCAGCAAAAAAAATATTGAAAGTGCTATAGCAGTTTGCAAAGAAAAGGCCTATGAATTTAACAAGGAAACAAACAACCCTCAAATTGAGTTGGCTAATTTAAACGATAAGGAAGGAGCAAAATCTGTAAGAGTGCCAAAAAATAAACCTTCCGGAACAATTAAAGGTGTGGTAAAAGATCAAAGTGTGATTAAAACTATTATTATTGATGGTGTACCTGCTAACTTTTCAAGCGATGTAAACAATCCAACATTTACTGCTACTGTGCCTATCGAAAATAAAGAAAAAGTTACAGTTCAGGTAACAGATGTTTATTTTAATACCACCACCGAAACATTTGATATCGTTAGAATTGAATCTACACCTCCAAAAATGATTATCAATAGTCCGTTTATTACTTTTGACAAGGAAATACTTCCCGAAAACAGCAGCATCAACAATATTTATGTTGAAGGAAAAATTGATGATGAAAGCTTGATAAGCTACATTCATATTAATGGTGAAAAAGCAACTTTTGCATCTGAAAATACCAATCCTACCTTTTCATTAAATGTAAATATTGAAGGCAAAGATTCACTGGTTGTTGAAGTAGAAGATGTGTATGAAAACAGAAAACGATTGGCTTTTTATATTAATAGAACTTTAGCTGAAGAAGAAATTAAAAACCCGATGGGTCGCACTTGGGTGATCTTTATTGAAAACAGTGATTATCAAAATTTGCCTTCTTTAGAAGGAACAAAAAAAGATGTGATGACCATGAAAAATGCTTTGGCAAACTATAGCATTAGCAAAGTTATTTACAAACCAAACATGACCAAGGCGCAAATGGATAAATTTTTCTCTATTGAGTTAAGAGATCAAGTGAATAAAGGAAATGTGCAATCATTATTGGTGTGGTTTGCCGGTCATGGCAAGTTTATTAATGAAACAGGTTATTGGCTCCCTGTAGATGCATCAAAAACTGATGAGTTTACTTATTTTCCTATCACAAGCTTAAAAGGTTATTTATCATTATACAAATTACGACATACCTTAGTTATTAGCGATGCATGTGAAACAGGGCCGGCCTTTTACTTAGCTATGCGTGGCGAAAACATACCAAAAGATTGTAACGATTGGGAAGCCACAAAATTAAAATCGGCACAAGTATTTACCAGTAGCGATAAAGAAAAATCTTCCGATAATTCTATCTTTACCAAAACATTTGCTAACGTATTAAATAATGCGCCAGACAAATGTATCTCTATCGAAAAAATAAAAGAAAAAGTGACGAGTGCTGTAGAACTCAATCAAAAACAAAAGCCTAAATTTGGTAATATTACCGGACTAGAAGATCAGAATGGCACCTTCTTTTTTATAAAAAAATAAATATGTACAAGGCAAGTCAAAAATTTCAATTGTGTCTGTCTTTTTTGTTTCTGTTCTTTTTTATAGCTCCTATAGTTAAGTCGCAAACATACAACTTCAATCATTATTCATTAAAAGATGGTTTAATACAATCGAATGTGAATGATATCCTACAGGATAAAAAAGGATATATTTGGTTTGCATCAGATGGAGGACTTTCTAAATTTAACGGACAATCATTCAAGAATTATAGTACATCTGATGGTCTTAGTGAAGCTGCAGTAAATAGTATTTGTGAAGATGATGAGGGCCAACTCTGGATTGGTCATTCTTATGGTAAATTATCTTATCAAAACGGAAATAAGTTTGTAGATTTTCCATTAGATGTAAAAGAAAAACCCAGCAGAATATGCGACATCACCAAAGATAAAAATGGAAATATTTGGATAGGCACCATAGGCAGTGGCGTTATAAAATTAAATCCTAAGACTAAAAAAATTAAAGTTTATGGTATCAATGAAAAATTAGATGATCAAGTATTTATCACCTATGTGGATGCTCTGGGTAAAATCTGGTTCATCACAGATATTGGTGTTAAATACTATGATGCACAAACAGACAGTTTTATTTTCTTTAAACCTAAGGGATTTCCTTTCTACGACTATACTTGTATGACGCAAGATCATGCAGGAAATTATTGGTTTGGCTCATACAACCAAGGTTTAGTAAAATTCAACCCAAAAGATAGTGCTTTTACCAAATTTAATGAAGCGCAAGGTTTAAAATCTAATTTTATAGTATCACTCTTGCCTGCCGAAAACAATACGGTTTGGGTAGGTACCTGGCAAGGAGGTATTGCTCGTATTCAAAATGATGAAATTATTGCTATTACTGATAATAATGGTTTAAAAAATAATAAATTAAGAAGCCTTTTTGTTGACCGTGAAAATACCTTGTGGGCTGGCATGCAAGACGAAGGAGTAACACAGTTCAAAGGTTTTAAATTTATACACTTTGGAAAAAATGATGGTTTAAAAAATGCCATTGTTAACAGTGTTACGCAAGATGTTGAAGGAAATTATTGGTTAGGTACCAATGAAGGAATTGAAATTGTAAGTTTAGATAAAAATTATGCGTACAAAAAATTTCAACATATTGATTTAAACAATGATTTAGGAAATAATTTGGTGACTTCTTTTTGCAAGCAAGGCCATAAAATTTATGTTTCAACATTCAAAGGAGATATAGGTGTATTTGATGGTAAAACAAAAAAAAGAATTCAAACTTTAAGTATCAACAGGTCTTTAGTAAACGATTTAGCCATTATTGATAACCAACTTTGGATTGCTACAAGTTCGGGATTAACCACCTATAATTTAAACACCTTTGAATTTAATGATGTTCCAGCATTAGATAAACTAATCATCATAAAAATACACCAAACCAAGGATGGTGTTGTATGGCTTGGTACCCGAGAATCGGGACTTTGGTGCAAAGATGCCACTGGTTTTAAACGATATACCAATGGGATTAATCACAATAGTCCTACTAGTTTTTGTAGCGATAAAGATGGTAATTTATGGATTGGAACAGAAGGCGGAGGTTTGTATAAAAAGAAGGACAACTTGATTACCAATTTTAATGTAAAAAATGGACTTATTTCGGATTATATCACTTCCCTTACGAGTGATTCGTTAGAGAATATTTACACCGGAACCAATATGGGTTTGGTTAAAATAAATGTTCAAAATAACAAGTTTACCAATTACGGCATTCAAGAAGGATTTACCGCCATTGAAACAAAAAACAATGCTGTTTTTAATGATAATAAAGGAGCCCTTTGGTTTGGAACCATAAGTGGTGCAACTGTTTTAAGGCTCCATGGAGATCAAACAAAAGCTGTTGTTCCATTGGTTTATTTAATAAATTATCAAATATTTTCTACACCTTATCCTATCAGTTTAAATCCGTCTTTTAGTTATAATCAAAATGAAATTACGATTAATTTTATTGGTTTAAGTTTTGGCAATGCTTCAAGAATAAAGTACACTTATAAACTTGAAGGACTTGATGAAGATTGGCATGTAGAATATGGCATCAACAAAGTAGTATTTACACATTTACCTGCAGGTGCTTATAAATTTATCCTTAAGGCTTGTAGTAGTGATGGTATGTGTATTGATAAAGATATCACCTTTGCTTTTGAAATTATTCCGCCTATTTATAAAAGAACCTGGTTTCTGGTGTTGATGGTAGTTTTAACCATCATTATTGTATTTAGTTATATCACCTTTAGAACACGTTATTTGCGTGCTGCAAAGGTAATGCTTGAAGAACAGGTTAAAGAACGTACCATCGAGATTGAGCAAAAAAATCAATCGTTGACAGATAAGAATTTTGAAATTATCACTAAGAATAAAGAGATAACAGATAGTATTAATTATGCTAAACGAATTCAAGAAGCCATTTTACCCAGCACAACTTCGTTCAGAAAATTATTTCCAAAGGCATTTATTTTATACCAACCAAAAGATATTGTAAGTGGCGATTTTTATTGGTATGCTGATATTAAATCGAAATCTAAAAGTCAATCGGATGATAATGATATTTATGTAGCTATTGCAGATTGCACCGGACATGGCGTGCCGGGTGCATTTATGTGTATGATTGGTAGTTCATTGTTAAATCAAATAGTACAAGAAACAGATGATTTTAGACCATCTACTACTTTAGAACAATTGCACATTGGCATTAGAGAAGCGCTTAAGCAGAAGGAAACTGAAACGCGCGATGGAATGGATATTGCCTTATGTCATATCAACAGAAAAAAACAACAAATTGAATACTCAGGTGCATTAAGATCGCTTTTGATTTATAGAGGTGATGAATACAAGAAAAAATTTGCTCCTGAACATGAAGGCGTTTTTATACAAGAAATTAAAGCCGATAAACATCCTATTGGTGGTTTACAAAATGAAGTAAAAAGACTATTTACGAACCATACTTTGCAATATTATGCTGGTGACACTATTTACTTGTTTACAGATGGTTTTGCTGATCAGTTTGGAGGACCTAAAGGCAAGAAATTAATGTCGAAAAATTTTAAAGAAATACTCAGCTCGGTGCAGGATAAAAATATGCTAGAGCAATATAATCACCTTGATAATTTTTTGAAAGAGTGGAAAGATGGCTATGACCAAGTGGATGATATTTTGGTGGTGGGGATAAGGTTTTAGTTGAACTGAAGAGAAATCATTCAGGCTTGCTTAATAGAATAATGAACAAGGAATAAAAAACAAGGAATTATAAATTAGGAAGGATGCGATAAATAAAATTTATCAGTGGTTGGCGTCCTCGCCAACCACTTTTTTTATACGCTCAAACATACTAAAGGCTGCTCCAAAGTAGATTGACGAGGGCGCCAACCTTTGACCGAATTTTTTTTGTAAGTGGTTGGCGTCCTAGCCAACCACTTTTGTAACTGCTTGTGTCCACAAAAATATAGAGATTACACCACTAAGAATATAAATAAACTAAGAAACCCGCAAAAAGGATAGAAGCAGCTACCCCTTCGCTACCGCAGGCGTCCACGCCTGTGGTTAAGCGTTATGGGTTACAAAATTAAATTGTAATTGAAAATTTTACAAGATTAGTGTAAAAAATTAAACTATTGCGTTGAAAGTGTTGCATCACAAGCGTGGACGCTTGCGGCAGCAAATGAATCGGTTTTAATATAAAGTAATAGAAATCATTAAGGCTGGTTTAATTGAATTATGAACAAGTTACAAGGAATGATGAACAATTAATATTGAGCTGGAACAAGAACAAGAAAGTTTAATCTATATACCAAACCCGCAAAAGGGATAGAAGCAGCTACCACGTAGCGCAAATAGCCCGACCAACACGTTTTTCACGTGTTGGATTTGCCCAAATTATTTAAATAGTAGTCCCAAAATTGGTTCTTTTAGCCCGCCTCAAATATATGTAGGCTACACCTCCCATAAACAGGAAATAAACATACTCTACGCTCCACACCCACTCTATTTGTAGCTTTAAATAGATGGCAATGATGTAAGTGGCAAATAAATAAAACGAAATAGTAATTATTTCAATAAATAAGCTCATGGCGGTATTGCCGCTGCCCGAAACTGCACTCAACAAAATGGATGAAACAGAAAACATTAACAAAGAACCATCTATAACACGTAAGGAAGGAATTGTGGCTTCGATAAGCGCTGTATCGTTGGTAAAAATGCCTAGCATAATGCTTGGTGCAATATTTAAAATGACCATAAAAAGTAGGGTGATGCAAAAGCTAAAAACGGAAATCTTTTTAATCATTTTAAAAACTTCATTGTGCTTGCCTTGGCCAATGAGGGTGCTTACTAAGGTATTGGTGGCCGAACTAAATCCCATTAAAGGTATCATTAAAATCATATAGGCATTTCTAATAATGTTGCTTATAGCCAAAGAGCGCTCGCCCATTTGCTCCACAATCATAAAAAAGATGAACCAAGAGGTTAAAGAAATAAACATTTGCAACATTACGGGAGCCGCTGTTAGCAGCACATCTTTGAGATAGGCAAAATTAAATTTATGAAAAGTAAAGAGCTGGTATTTATTTAAATCAACTGTTTTAAAGGTGTAGATTAATGCAAAGATGGCAGCAAAAAATTCGGCCAAAGTGCTTGCCAGCGCAGATCCCGCAACTTCCATACGAGGGAAACCAAAATTGCCAAACACAAAAAGATAATTAAAAATTACATTTAAAGTAGCCACAATAGCTGTAGTATACAATACAATTTTTGTTTGTGAAATACCTGTAAAAAAGCCTCTAATTACAAAAACAAAGGAAGAGAAAAAGATAGCAAAACTGCGTATTTGAATAAAGCTAATGCTGGCCTCTAATATGCCTTGCGACTGCACAAAATGCTTTAGTATAATAGGGCCTCCCCAATATATAAACCCAAACAAAATTACAGAAAGACTTAATAAAAAGTAGAGGGCATGATCCAGCACATTGCCCATCTCATGATACTTTTTTTCGCCATTTAAACGCGCAATAATGATTTGCACCCCTACACCAAAACCATATCCTAACATCATAAAAGTAACATACAACAACCCTGCAATGGCACTTGCGCCTAATGCTACTTCGCTAATACGCCCTAAAAATGCAGAGTCGGTTATATTTATTATGGTTTGCGCCACACCACCTAATATGATGGGATACGAAATATTCCAAATGTGTTTATAGGCTGGATCTTTAAACAAACCTTTGTATGTTTTACTAGTATACTTTTATA
>JBILPB010000152.1:0-7138 GCA_044374175.1 Bacteroidia bacterium
GGTCATGTAGATTGATTTTTTTAGCGAAAACAAAACTACAAAAAGGAAGGAAGTTTAATTACTTCCTTCTATTTTTTTATCGGACAACAATGATTTAAAAATAGCATTCAGAACACACCCCTTGCCCCTCTCGAGAGGGGAATTTATAGAATAGGAAATGAGTTGCGCAAAGGACAGGAGCGGCATCCTTTAATAAGGCGTTGAATTTGCGCTGCATTAAAGATATAGCGGATGGCCTGACCGCACCTCCCGAACAATCGGGAAGGTGGGGTTGCGCCCAAATAACTACAATTAATTTAAACCTCTACTGCTTTATATTTCCCTTTCGATTTTCTGATATTTACCGCTACCACTTTATACTCAGGGCACATGGCGTCACTATCAGACACACTCGAAGTAATATCATTCATTTTTATTTCTGGAAAATGGAAAGTTGAGGATAAAATGCCTGGCTTTACATCCTCAGTAATACGGGCTTTTACATCAATTTTTCCACGTGCTGAAGATATACATACCATATCACCTTCTGCTATATTATGATTGCTGGCGTCATGCGGATTGATTAACAATACATCTTCTGTAATGATGAGTGCATTGTTGGTTCTGCGTGTCATAGTACCACAGTTGTAATGCTCTAATTCGCGATTGGTGGTAAGGATATATGGAAAATCATTTTTATTATCTTCCAACTCTTTTGATTCTTTCCAGGTGGCTTTTTCAAATTTACCTTTTCCGCGTTTGAATGAATCGGTGTGTAAAATTTCTGTATCAGTACCATCGGGCATCACTGGCCATTGCTTACCGTTGTCGCCTAACTCATCCCACTTAACTCCTGCAAAAAATGGCACTATTTGCGAAATTTCCTGAAGCATGGTATCTGGATGATAATCTGCCTGCGGATAACCCATGTGTTGCATTAACTCTACTACAATTTGTCCATCAGGTTTGGTGCCTTCAATAGGCTCTACCACCGCGTTAACACGTTGTATTCTACGTTCGCCATTGGTAAAGGTACCTGACTTTTCTAAGAACGATGAAGCAGGTAAAATAACGTGCGCCAACTTTGCTGTTTCGGTCATAAATATTTCTTGCACTACCAATAAATCCAAACTATTTAACGCTTGTTTTACATGATTGGTGTTAGGGTCGGTTTGTGCATTGTCTTCGCCCATGAGCCATAAAGCTTTTAATTTACCACCAATAGCTGCATCATACATTTGAGGAATTTTGTATCCAATATGCAATGGTAATTTTGCCTTATAAAATTGCTCGTATTTGGCATGGTATTCAACATTTGTTACATCAAAATAACCTGCACCTTGGTGTGGCTGGCAACCCATATCGGCCGCACCTTGCACATTGTTTTGACCTCTTAAAGGATTTACTCCAACTCCTCTCCTACCAATGTTTCCTGTTATCATGGCTAAATCGGCAATCAACATTACGGTGTAGGTTCCTTGTGAATGCTCGGTTACACCTAGTCCGTGGAAAGACATAGCATTAGGAGCCGAAGCATAGGCAACAGCTGCTGCTTTTACCAAGTCTTTATCAACACCAGTAATAGCGGCATGTTCGTCCATGTTTAACGATAAGACATGTTCTTTAATGGCTTCGTAACCTTCTGTTCTTTCTTCAATAAATTTTTTGTCTTCTAGGCCTTCGGTCATGATGTAATACAACATCATGTTCAACATGGCTACGTTAGTACCCGGCTTTAACTGCAAGTGATATTTGGCATACTTAGCTAGTTCTGTTTTGCGTGGATCAATCACAATGCCTGTTTTTTTCATCATCAATTGCTTGATTTTTGCTCCTGTAACAGGATGCGCATCGGTTGGATTAGCTCCAATCACCATTACACAATCGGTGTGTTTTAAATCGATGATAGAGTTGGTAGCTGCACCAGTTCCAAAAGTACGCTGCATGCCAAGCGCAGTTGGCGAATGACAAACACGTGCACAACTATCAATATTATTAGTACCAATTACCGCACGCATAAATTTTTGCATCAAATAATTTTCTTCATTGGTGCATCGTGCAGAAGAAATGCCAGCAATATAATCGGGTCCAAAATCTTTTTTGATGCGATTTAATTCATTAGCAATATAGCTGTATGCCTCGTCCCAGGTGGCTGGCACAAATTCTCCATTTCTTTTAATCAGTGGTGTTTTTAACCTGTCGGGATGGTTGTAAAACGAAAAAGCAAAGCGACCTTTTAAACAAGTGTGTCCTCCGTTGGCTGCTGCCTCATAAGGTGCTTGTATCGATTTTATTTTTCCGCCAACTGTTGCGACTTCTAAGTTACAACCTACACCACAATAAGTACAAATGGTTCTTGTTTTTTTATCTACTTGTATTGATTTTGATTCAAAAATATCGGAGATGGCTGATGTTGGGCAGGCTTGCGCACAAGCGCCACAACTTACACAATCAGATTCCTTAAAATTATCGTTATAACTTTTAATGATGTGGCTATCGAATCCACGGCCTGCCATGTTCAATACAAACTCGCCTTGCACCTCATCGCAAGCACGTACACAACGAAAACAGTTGATGCACTTCGAAAAATCTGAAGTCATGTAGGCATGTGATAAATCTTTTTCTCTGTCCAGATGATTTTTCCCTTCTGGATAACGAACATCTCTAATGCCCACACGTGCAGCTACCTCTTGTAATTCGCAATTGTTGTTTACTTCACATGTTAAACAATCCAATGGATGATCGGTAAGCACCAACTCAATGATATTTTTTCTAAGGTCTTGTATGCGCTGTGAATCGGGATAAATATAAGAGTTAGCCATCACAGGAGTATGACAAGAAGCCTGTGCTTTTACTGGTCCACCTGCGCTTAAAGCCACATCAACACTGCAAACACGACAAGATCCAAAAGGATCTAAATTAGGTGCATCGCACAAAGTGGGTACTGCTTTTTTTCCGAAGTTTCGTCTAATAAAAGTAATGATAGTTTCACCAGGAATTATTTCGTAAGCCTTATCATTAATATAGGCAAATGAAGTTGAACCATTCATATGCTGAATAGATGTTTCTTCTTTTTTCACTCCTTGTAATGGTTTATTTTCCATTGTATAGTGTGTTAGCGTATGTTTTTATTATTTGAAATAAGTTTGCAATTCATCATTAAAATATTGCAATGCATTTTTAACTGGCAATGGTAAACCGCCACCCAAAGCGCAGAGTGAGCCAATTTCCATGGTTTGCAATAAATCGGCAAAGAGTTTTTGATCTATTTTATATTGTTCGTCAATCGCCTTAGTCAACATTTCGGCACCTCTGGTGGAGCCCAAGCGGCATGGGAAACATTTACCGCAACTTTCATGTGCCGTAAATTGAAATAGGTGACGCAAATAATCAATCACAGGAAATGCTTTTGGAATACAAACAAATGAAGCATGGCCTAATAAAAAACCGTTGGCCGCAAATGAATCAAAGTCAATACTTAAGTCGTTGATTTTACTTACTGGCACCAATCCACCTAATGGACCACCAATATGCATGGCCTTAACTTCTGATTTGAATCCTTGTCCTAGTTCATTAATGACCACTGACAATGGCGTTCCCATATCCACTTCATAAATACCTGGACGCTTGAAAAATGAATCTAATGAAACTAATTTTGTTCCTGATGATTTTGCTGTGCCAATGGCTGCATAAGCTTTTCCGCCATTTTGTATTATGAAAGGTAAATTGGCCAATGTTTCAACATTATTGACCACTGTTGGTTTATTAAATAAACCTTGCTGTGTTGGATAAGGAGGACGCACACGCACTTCGGGGCGCTGTCCTTCAATGGATGAAAGCAAGGCTGTTTCTTCGCCACAGATATAAGCACCTTGCGCATGAATTACTTTAAAGTCGAAATTAAAACCAGCATTAAAAATATTATCGCCTAAATAATTAAGCGATTTTAAATGCGCTATTGCCTCTTCAATTATTTTTATTGATTCTGGATATTCGCCTCTGATGTATACTACACCTCTGTTGGCACCAACCACAAAGCCTGCGAGCATCATACCAAGTAGCAGCGACAATGGTCTTTGCTCCATGATATATTTGTCGGAGTAGGCTCCCGGATCTCCTTCATCAGCATTACAAACAATAAATTTTACGGGGTCAATTACATTTTTACATGATTCTAATTTAAATCCCATAGAGAAGCCTGCCCCACCTCTACCGCGGATTCCAGCAGCTTTTATTTCGCTAAGCACAGCATCTTGTCCTTTTGCTAAAGCATCTTTTAAAATATTAAAATAACTTTCAACCGGCTCGACAGGCGCAGTGAGAATAGATTTTCCGTGGCATCCAACAAAATAATTTTCGGCAGAGTTTGCCTTTTTATCTTTAATATTTGAAAGGTTTTCAATATCTTTTCCGGAGTAATTATGGCCATCATAAAAGAAAGCACTATTCTCGTGACAACGGCCCAAGCAACACATTTCTCCTATTTCTTCGGCTTTAAATTGATTGCTTAATTGGTCTTTTACTTTTGTTTGTGTACCAGCAGTCATGCAGGCCGAACCATTGCATACATATACTTTTTTACCTTGATTTTCGGGTCGTAAAAAATCGTAAAATGAAGTTGTTCCATACACGGTTGACTTACCTACCAAAAACTCATTACGTATATTTTCTAAGGCATCAGCATCAGGCGTTCCTGTTTTTGAGGCAGCTTTGCCCAAAGCTTCAAACAAATTGTTTTCTAACCCTTTTCTACCAGATAATTCACTAATGTTTTTCGACATAATTTAGCAATTGAAATGACTGTAATGATAAACAAAATGCAACATTACTCTACATGAAAAGCGAATTTAGGAATAAATATTTATAAATAAAAAAAGGGGGAAATTAAATATTGAAGAGTTAAGTGTTTATAAACTTACCTCTTTTTTTTTAAAGGGATGCTACCATAGAATGAATCAATCAAAGCTGCGTGGATAAAACTGATTGTATTTAAAATCAAATAACAACTTGCCTCTAAAGCAATACACGATTCAAAATGCAGTATAGTTTAATGATCAAACTCAATGCCATCTATTCAATAATTTTACGCCACATCTTCTTTGTTTTTTTATATGATTTTTGATTAATTACATAGCTAATTTTTCCATCTGTTTGTGAAATTTCTTGCCATTTCAATCCACTTCTGTTCATCTTTTGACCTATTACTTTATCCTCCACTTTAATATTCCTGAACGATAATTCTTCATACCTATTAAATATAATCGAAAGCATAGTATGTGAAAATGCTGCATATTCTGGTCTTGCTAATAAAGGGTAGATTTTTTTAGCCACTGCTGGCCCTAATTTTAATATTTCTGTCTTTATCGTGTCAAGTCCATAGCTGGCATAGTCCCAAGGTTTAATCAGATTAATTAAAGAATCTGCTTTTCTATCACCGCTTGTATTCAAACCCAAATTCATATTATAAGTAATAATTGCACCTTCAATACAATTTGTTTTGTACGCATTTCCACCTCTTGTCATAGCAGTTAAAATTAATACGGCAGGCACCGCCACGAAAGGAATCTCATCATCCGTTAAATTAAAAAATGGTTTCGAATCCATCAACCTGATTACCCCAACACTCAAGCCAACACCTGTAGCCACAAGAATTGTTCTGCCAATCCATTTTGCTCTGTACTTACGAATATACTTTAATGCTTGTTTATCATCGCCAAGAGAACGTTTAATATTTTTACATAAAAATCCTTTATTATAAAACCCTGAATTACCATAAGTAAAATATCCTTGAAACTTTTCCCCGTAAGTACCCGTTTTTGTAGTTGAATATGTATAGGTGGTTGAAGTTGCCGTAGTTTTAATCATAAAACCCATTGGTTTTTTTTGAGCCAACATTTCTTTTGTTGGACCTTTACGCATGGCCTTTTTAGAGTACAAACCAAAACTTGCAAAATAAGCTTCATCCGCTTTAGGTTTTACGGGGGCTTTTGCATAACTATTATAACATTTTACAACTTTACGTGCAAATTCAATATCTCGCCAAAAGTTTTTACGGGCAAATTGTTTTAACTCAGGAAAACCATTCAAATACTTTAGAAACTTCTGCCTGTAAATAGAATAATCATGTCCTAAATCTTCTGTTAAAGTACCGTTTGTAATACCATAAGGCAAAGGTCCTTTTTGAAGAAAAATGCGTAAAGTATCCAATTTATTTTGAGCATAGGTAATAGTAACATTTAGTGATAAACTCATTAAGGTTACTATATATAGTGATTGTAATTTTTTACGCATAGAATTAGTTGATTTAAATAAAGTAAATAATTAGGTTTTGCAAATATGAAAAAATTATTGACAACTCATTATTTCTGAAAAGAAACCAAGTCCTATCATCAATCCTTAAAGAATGTTTAATCAAAAAATACGAATAATTAATCCAAAAAGTACTTAGAATTTAATAAAAAATAAAGAGGAAATCGACTATTTAACTTAAGCATAAATATTACCTTAAAAATCAACTTAACTTTATCGTTAAACTTCTGAATAGCTTTATTTTAAAAGGCTTAATCCTATTTTAAATTTCAAAATTCTTCCAATCGAAGAGCGTATTGGAAAACTTTACTTATTTAATAAATTTTGTTGTCTAGCGCTTATACTCATTGCAACTATTTGCACTTGGCCTTTAAAATGCTTCCACTTATACCCTTACTCCTATCATCAAAATATCATCCACTTGTTCGGCATCTCCTTTCCAATCATTGAGCATTTTTGCAACCAATAATTTTTGTTCACTTAGGGGCAAGTGCTGCACAGCCAACAATTCTGCCTGTAAACGTTTTACCATAAACTTCTTGTTTTTAGCTCCGCCAAACTGGTCGGCATAGCCATCGCTAAACATATAAAAAGTATCACCTTGTTTTAGTTGTAGTGTATGGGCATTAAACTGCCTGGTGGTTTCTGCCTGAAATCCCCCAATCGAAAATTTGTTAGGCTTTACTTCAATAAATTCATATCCCTCAGTATGCTGTCTAAAAATATACAGCGCCCTATTGGCACCGGCATATTGCAGTTCAAGTGTATCCAAATCAATTCTACAAAGTGCTATATCCATACCATCATTAGTGGTATTATGCGCAATATCTTGTTTCAATGCAGCACGAAC
>JBILPB010000153.1:0-7039 GCA_044374175.1 Bacteroidia bacterium
TGTCTATTTACGGTTTAATTATGGTTTGTATTTAAATAATGAACAAATTGGTTTTGCACGTGTGGTAAGCGATTTAGGACAATTTGCTTATTTTATGGATGTGTTTGTAGACGAAAAATATAGAGGCAAAGGCTATGGTAAAAAGTTGATGGAATATATTTTAAGTGATGAAAAATTTGAACAGGTAAAAATATGGCGCTTGGCCACGAGCGATGCCCATGGTTTATATCAAAAGTTGGGTTTTAAAGCACTGGATCATCCAGAGAAAATGATGGAGTTGATGCGGTGAATTTATAGGATTGAATTCTTTAGAAGATGTTTATTTTGTATTATATATAGTTAAAAATATCACATTTATAAAAACTAATTTTCAATTATTATTTTTTTAGTTATTTCGCTTGATTTACCATGAATAGTAATGAAATATAGACCATTGTTGAATTTAGATGTTTCTATTAATTGTGTTGTACTATTACTATTGTTTTCATAATAAACGAGCTCTCCCAATACATTTGAAATAGAAATTGCATACATTGTTTCATTTGATTCAATATTAAAAATCCCATTATTACTTGGATTTGGATATATTTTGATTTCAGATTGAAAAGATTTTTCAATTAAATTATCTAGTGTTAAACAATTTGATTTGTGAAAAAATAAATCGCTTTGAGAAAAACTAATGCTTGACCATTCATTTGTTAATTGTTCGCTAGGAGTGTAATAGCTTACAGTATCTGCAAATAATGAATCTTGAATGCTATAAGTTTCTTGATTACAAACACTGTCATTGCCAAATTCTTTTGATAGTAAATAACCATTATTTAAATTGTTTTCAGAAATAGTTCCAATGGTTCTATTTATTCCGCAGTTGTTGATTGATTTATTAAATTTAATGTCAATTAGATTAGTATGTTCATCAAATTTGTAAGCAGAAAGTAGCGTTAGATTGGTATCTAATTCAATTTGAAGGCCTTTTGTTTTATTATTTAAACCAGTTACTATTCCAGTAATTACCAAATGATTTGAATCAGTTAAATGAATTGATTTTGCATTAATGTTTTCTAAAGAATTGTATAGTTGTTTTGAAATAGATTGTCCTGAGCCTAAATTATGCTTTGATATCATTATTCCGGAAGTTAAAGTAGCACCACACATATAAAGCTGATGATTGATTTTTACATTTGAAAATGAAAGCACTTTATTATTTGGGCTATTAGTATATATTCTTGACATTGGAAAAATGTAACCCGACTGTTTGTTAAGCCATAAACAAAAACTCCCTAAATGCGCATAACTGGCGTATCCACTCAATCTTCCCACCACTAAAACTCTGTCATAGTTTACAAACAAAATATCAGAAACAAAAGGTAAGCTAAATCCGATAGGTACTGTAATTGCTTTTTTCCACAAATGATTTCCATTACTATCGAATTTAAAAAGTTTTAATGTATCGCTTGCATTAGAGGCAAAAGAACAGTATATTTCATTCAGATTTGTAGCAAATCCGGCAGAAATATAAAAACTACTTTCATTTGATTTTGCCCATTGTAAGTTACCCAAAGTGTCTAATTTCCCTATAATAAAATAAGAAATATTAGTTATTGGTAATATACTAAATTTACCAGCCAAGAAATAAATAGCATCATCACCAAGGCTTAGTTTAATATCAAAAATATTAGCTGCATAAGGAGAAAAATCAAGCGAACGTGCCCATAAGGTATCACTATTGGAATTTAAATGAAGAATAAATATTTTTTTAGCTGTTTGGTCGAAACCCGAAACGTATGTCCCACAATTATGATCTGAAATTATATCATAAAAAATTGTTTTATTGCCGGTAATTGAATAATTGTAAACAGCACTATTTTGCCCACTTAAATTGAAGAAGTTACCAATTAAAATTAAAAATAAAATATTTTTCATGAGCTTACTTTGATAAGATACGCATACCATCTAATATTCGTTAGTATTTCATAAACTCCAAAATTACTTATCTATTGTGCCATCAACCATTAAAATTAAAGATATTAAAGTTTAACTATCAAAAAAATCACATCCTAATAATCCTTCCATCCTCCATCTCAATAATCCTATTGGTGCGCTCTGCAAACTCATTATCATGGGTTACAATCAATAATGTTTGATTAAATTCTTTAGATAATTCCTGAAAAATATCAAACACAATTTCACTGTTCTTTTTATCCAGATTTCCAGTAGGTTCATCACCCATAATAATTACAGGGTCATTAATTAAAGCACGTGCAATGGCAACTCTTTGTTTTTGTCCGCCCGATAAGCGATTGGGTGGTTTAAGGGCTTCGTTTTCTATCCCCAGTATTTTTAATTTTTCATAGGCGCGATGCTCTATTTCTTTGAAAGAATATTTGCCTAGCTTTAATCCGGGTAACATCACATTGCGCAACACCGTAAACTCATTTAATAAATAATGAAACTGAAATACGAATCCTATTTTTTCATTTCTAACTACAGCCAGTTCAACTTCTTTTTTATTACGCATTAAAACTCCGTCAATTTCTAAATCTCCTTCATAATCGGTATCCATGGTGGATAAAATATAAAGCAAAGTAGATTTGCCACAGCCCGATTTTCCGATGATAGACACAAATTCTCCTTTGGTGATACCAAAAGAAACGTCTTTCAATATCTGCACTGTCACAGGGTCGTGAAATGATTTAGAGATATTTTTTGCAGATAAAATAATATTGTCCTTCATCACTTTCCTCTTATAATAATAACAGGGTCAATTTTACTTGCTTTACGCGAAGGAAAATAGCCTGCAAAATAGGTGGTTATAATTGAAAAAATTGTTCCAATCAAATAAAATTTAGGGTTGTAATTAATTGGAAACGTTTTGATAGTGGGGAGTGCAGCAGTATTAAATGGAATATTGTCAATCACATTTGAAAGTCCAAAGCCAAATAACAAACCTAACATACCTCCAAATAGCCCAATAGTAATAGCTATTCCAATAAATATTTTTTGTACATCCTTTCCCGAAAAACCAGTTGCTTTTAGAATGGCAATGCTATCCATTTTTTCGTAAATCATCATGTTTAAAATGTTATAAATACCAAAGCCTGCCACAATCAGCAAAGTGATGCCAACTGCGTAAGAAATTAAACTTCTTACCGAGCTTCCTGTCTCAAATTGGGAATTGGCTGTTTGAATATCAATGGCTTCAACATCAAACAGTTTCCCAAATTCTAGGGCTACCTTTGGTGCCGTCAAAATGTCTTTCAATTTAATTTGAATGTCAGTTACATAAGCGTTCGACTCACCAATAAGTTTTTGCGTAGTGGCCATGCTGGCATAGCTTTGCACTTTATCAATATCCTGTAAACCTGATTGAAAATAGCCCACCACTTTTAATTGTAAACGTTCGCCTTTGGTGGTGGTAACTTGAATTACATCTCCAATATTGGCCAGCATTTTATCTGCTGCACCTTTGCCTAAGATAATACTATTGGGCGTGTTTTTTAAATCAATATAATTACCTGCAGTAACATAATCTTTAAACATAAATAATTTGTTTTCTGCTTCTACATCAATGCCATTGATAACGCCTGTGAGGTCAATACTGCCTACGTTGTAGAATACTTGTGCAGTTATTTTTGGAGCAACACCTAAAACGCGAGGGTCATTTTTTAGCATTTGCATAATGGCGCCACTGTTTTGAATTTGTAGCAATTCATTTTTTGGCTTTACTGAATTCACAAAGTTATAGTGATTGTTGTATTGATGATCTAAATCAATAGGTTGCACTTTAGAAGGTTGAATTTCATTATAAAGCCTAACATGTGGTGTACGATTCACAATTAAACCGTCCAATAAATCGTTCAAACCCGACATAAAACTTAACAAAGTAATAAACATGGTGATGCTAAAAGTAACACCAATGGCGGCTACTAGCGTTTGTTTCCACCGCGCTAAGAGTAAAGATTTAGAAATGCTGGCTAATAGTCTTAACTTCATTCTTTCGGTATCAGTAATTCATCTTGAGCCGATATACCACTTAAAATTTCTATTTTTTGATAATCTTTCAAACCTGTTTTAACTTTTACAGTATCGCCATTCGCCTTTATTACCAGTGAATCATGAAGTAAACAATTGCGTGGGATGAGCAAGGCTTTTTCTTTAGAAAGTAAAACAACGTTGGCTTCAAAAGAGGTGTTGGGGTAAAGCAATGCTGGTGCTTTCTCAAACTCCGATTCAACTAAAAATGTTTTACTTCTTTCATTCATCAAAGGATTTATTTTGGTCACCTTTGCTTCAAAAGTCTGACCTTTATAACTATCTAAAGTTACTATTACCTGCTGCCCTTTTTTGATTTTTAAAATGTCATATTCATCCACTTGCATTTCTAAAATAAAGTGTTTGGCATCGCCTACAACAGCCAATGCTGTTTGCGGACTCACAATTTCACCTTTGTTTTTATTGACACTATAAACAATGCCATCAATGTCGCTTTTAATAGAAAAATCGCTTTCTAATTTATTCGAAATGGCTAAGTTTTTTTGCGATAAGGAAGCATTTAAATCTAATTGACGGATGAGGTCATCATGCTTTACTTTGGCAGAATAGTAGCCAGTTTTTGCATTTAAATAATTTAATTCTCTTTGTTCTAATTCCACTTTTGTGCCCACTTGCTGCTCCCATAAATTCTTTTGTCGGAAGTAGAGCAAGGAATCATTTTTCATTTTGTTTTTTGCCAATTCCAACAACAATTTAGCCTCGTTTAATTTGCCACTATTGGCTTTTAAATCGGCAAACTGTGCATTTAATGCAGCGTTCTCTTTGTTCAGTCTTTGTGCATCGTCTACAATTTCAAAAAGCACTGAGCCTGCTTTCACAGTGTCGCCTTCGGCAACTAAAATGTTTTGAATAATACCACTCACTGTGGCAAAAACCTGATATTGATTTTTACTCTTTACTAAACCAGAGGCATAAACAGATTCAGTAATAGAAGATGTTGTAGGTATTATTTTCTCGACTTTAGATTTGCAAGAAAAAATAAATATTGGTATGCTTAATAAAAGTATTTTTTTCATAACAACACAAAAGTATAAATAAGTAATCACTTACACATTCAAATCAGTTAAACATGATAATAATCATAAAATTTATGCAAATTCATTAGGCTAACCTTAATTCAAATTCAACAGGGCTTTCTGGCATTTTTCGTCAATCAAAAGTTCGCTAGCGTTCATAGATTTTAATTTCAATGTTCTTTGAAACCAAACTTTAGCATTTCCCTGTTTACCCATTTCTAGATAGGTTTGAGCCAATTCGTACTGATGCAGTTTATATTCAGGTTCAAAGGCAACAGCTTTTATAAATGCATTTAAGGCACTCTCTAATGTTGCACCTTTAGGAACTCCGCCATACATACTATTGATCATCATTTTTTCAACAGCGCCAAAATTGGCAATTGTCCTATTCCACCTTCCAAGTAAATGATAAGCACCAGCATGAGCAGGATTTAGCCTGAGGGTTTCATCAATATGCCATTTTATTTCTTTTGAATTGGCAATTTTAGCTTTAATTTCCGCAAACTCGTTAATACGTCCTAATGCCAGCGCCATGCAATAATGACTTTCGGCAAAATTGGGATCTAAAACAATTGCCTTTTTGGCCAAATAAAGTCCAGTATTAAAATAAGCATGACGTGTATTTTCATCAGAAAATTCATTCCCTTTTTTGCTGTAAAACATGCTACCATAGGTTAAAAACTCAACATTAGCAGAATCACTTTTTAAAAGTTGCTGAAAGCAAAAAAGTGCCTCATCGATATTGTTTTGTTTTTTGCACTGCAAACCCTTTTGAAATAAATCATCTTTATTTTGAGCAAAAACAATTAGGCTATTTGCAACCAAAAGTAAAATTAATTTAACCGTAAGTTGCCTCATGATGCTATTTAGAAGGCTTTATTAATGCCAATAACCCATCTAAACTGAACATATTCAGGTGCTGCATTTGGCGTAGCACTTAAAAACAATGGCACATCAAATCGAATTGTTAAAGGTTGTATAGTTTGCATAGGCCCAAATTTTTTGATGCTTAAGGAAGTACCAATACCAGCATCGCTTTTAACCAAATTTAATATGTCGTACGATTTTAATTTATTGATTTGTAGTACACCAGCATCTGCAAATAAATACATATCGTAATCCAAAACATTTCTCACTTTTGAAGTGCTTCTCTTCCATAATCTATCAAAGCCTAATTCAACATTAACTGCTGCTCCTGCATTGGTTCTGTAACCCAATTCCTGATTACCATTGATATCATCCAATGGCATAAGATAACCTGCATAACCTCTTAAATTTAAACCACCTCCTTGTTGAAAATGATTGGTTGTAACGTCATATTTACTCCAATCGCTAGGCACAAAAGCATCGGCACGTGTGTATTTGTTATCCATTAATTGTTCAGGATTTGCACCTGCTACATAGAGTTGCGATTCGAGAGGTACATTGCTGCCTGTGCCATATTGTACAAAGGTTCTTGTGTTGAAATCAAATTTACCAATTCTGGTTTTATTGATTACTGTTAACGAAAGTTGTGTATAATCATAATCACTACCCAAGGAAGAAGTTCTTAAATTCATATTAATTAAGCCTGTACCTTTTCTGTAATTGTATTGATGGTCGAAACCCACATTAGCAGTATTGTTCCACTTATCTGTCAACCATAAATCTTTATAAATTAAATAGATTAAATCGGTGGTATCTTTACGGTACATTGTTTTAGCATAAGCATAAAAACGCGTTCTTAAATCGTTAGATTTTTTTTCTACACCAATTACATTATATACCAAACCATCTAACCAGCGACTGCTTAAAAACCAGGCAGAGTTCTTGGAAATCTTATTCGTAGGATTTTTATAATTGATGGAATAAGATAATTTTTGCAACTCAAAGTTTTGATTTTTATCAGCAATGTTCTGTCCAATCATAGAGCTAAACCAAACCGTAGCATCAAATTGATGTTTGTATTTTAAATAATTGCCATTTACATG
>JBILPB010000154.1:0-7034 GCA_044374175.1 Bacteroidia bacterium
AGGTAGATGACATGTAAGCATCGTTTGAATTTAACATCCCTGAATTTTGCATATTTACTGCAAAACGAACATATTTTGCTTCAACATAAAAAGTAAAAACCAATATGATTACTAAAGTAGATATTATTTTATTTTTCATAATTGCAGATTTACTTATTTAATAAGATTTGTTTAGTGGCTGTTCCTTCAGGACTTGTAAGTTGAATAAAATAATTTCCATTAGGCATGGATGATATGTCAATGGTGCTTGCATTATAAAACGTTTTTACAAGCTTGCCTCCCTGATCTATAACTTGTATACTAAATTGTTTCCCATACAAACTGGCATCAGAAAAATTTATAATTCCAGTTGTAGGATTAGGATAAAAAGTTAGTTTGTCAGAAAAATTTACTTCAACAATCGATGTTGGACTTAATGTAAAAATATAAGTGGTAGAGTATTGATACACACAAGCATTTGAATCAGTAATTCTAACTACATAATTGCCACTTTGTGTTGGTGTATAGTTTTGAGATGTGGCGCCAACAATTTTTTGGCCGTTTAAATACCATTGATATGATGCTGCAGCGCTAGCTGTTAAAATAGCTGCATTTTCAGTAATTGTTGGAATTGGGGGCGGAGTGTTATTGATAAAACAGGCACTATATTTCTTAATTTTTGAACCAGAACCTGCATGACTATAAATCAATTGTCCTGCTGAATTAAATTCGCGCACCGTTCCAGTGGGTACCGGAGAGCATACTATTTCATTCCCATTTGGCAATTGCTGTGTGCCTCCTTCATTACTACTGTACATTCCACTTACAGTTTTTCTACTTGTATAAGAAGCAGGCGCATAAGCAGTACCTGCTGTAATGGTGTAGTTGTAACCGTTAATTGGTGTAATAATTTGATCAGCAGAAGACTGACTTGAAGAAACTCCTTTATTATTATAACCACATAAACGGCCAGGAACAGTCGAGAATTCATCAGCCCAATGGGCATCATGTGTAACATTTAAAATGGTAGTGCCAGTAGCGCCATAAGCAATAGGATTTCCCCATCTGTATAATATATCACCCCCTTTTCCTGAAAATCCTCCGTTATGAGATGCTGCTTCCGCAGTGGTAGTGCTATGGTCAATGATATACCATTCATCATGATTATGTGAACTAAATGATATTTGATCTAGCATAGGATTGTAATCAACACCATTCATATGCTGCCAATCTGATTGTGCTTGATAATTAATATTCAACAATTGAGGATTATTCACCAGACTTGTGACATAATTTGCTTTTGTTGGATCTGTAATTTGCATTAAATGATCCCAGGATTTCCATTCCCAAACTATGGTTCCTGTTGTTAATCCTGTTTGTTGAATTTCAATAATTTTGTCAGGCCACATTTGTCCTGAGTAGGTTGTACATCCTGCTGCAATAACTTCAGCTGATGTTTTTCTTTCATATACTATAGCAAGCACATTGCCGTTGGGCAAAGGTCTAATGTCATGATGAGAGACAAAATCTGTACCTGTAATTAAATAATCCCATAATAATGTTCCACTATAATCATGTTTGGTAACTCTTCCACAAATGGGGCCCATAGGAGTGCCTGATGGCAAACTACTTGTTGGTGCTTTAGCAGCACGCCATAAATAACCACCTGGCATTAAATACGAAGAATATCCTGTAGAGCCTGTTAAGCCGGTCCAGGTATGATATGCGGTCCAGGTAGTATCATACAGTGTGGCACTTGTAGCATTTTTAGCCGCTGTTAAAAAGTAGCCATCCCACTGCTGCGCCTTTGATCCATTATGGATGATCAATAAGGCTATAGCCAAAAAAAGTATTCTGAATTTTTTCATGTTGTAATTTTGTTCAAATATTAAATAATTGTTACTAAATTACTAATTATTGAGGTAATTCAACAAATTATTGCGGTAAATTAAATTGCTTTATGCTTTTAAAAAAATCCTCTTCATATCTATTCCCAATTGGAACTTCAGTTTCATTAAGATAAATAATCTTTTTTCTTACAGAAGTTATTTTATCTAAGGGTACTATAAAAGAACGATGAACACGCATAAATTTTGAAGTAGAAAGTTTCTCCAAAATCCCTTTCATTGTTATTCGGGCTACAATGTTTTTTCCGTTTTTAATATGAATTTTAAGATAATCATCCAAGCCTTCAATTAATTCAATGTCATCTATCTTAATTTTATTTAAACTGTAGTCGGCTCTAATGTATATATATTGCTCTGTAGCAGGATTATTTTGTTGTGTATAGTTATAAAAATCTAATGCCTTTTTAACAGATTGATTAAATCTTTCAAAACTAAATGGTTTCAATAAAAAATCTATGGCATTCAAATTAAAGCCCTCTACGGCATACTCTCCGTGGGCAGTGGTAAAAATGACCATAGCAGGTTGTTTCAATTTTTTAAACACTTCAATACCCGATATAGAAGGCATATTGATGTCTAAAAACAACAAATCAACTGGGTAGTTATTCAAATAATGAATAGCCTCAGTAGGAGAGGTAAAGGTTTTTTTTAAGTCAAGATAACTTATTTGTTCGCAAAAACTTTCAATTATTTTTAGCGCTGGTGGCTCGTCATCTATGGCAATGCAACTAATCATTTTAATTTTATTTTAAGTAAAATTGAATAACTTTCCTTTTCATCATTAATGTTTAATTCATACAAGTTAGTGTACAAAAGATCTAATCTTTTCTTCACATTTTCCAGCCCTAATCCGCCCTCAGTAATTTGTGTTTTTTGATCTAATACCTTATTATTAAAAACCGTCAAACAAATTTCCGTTTCGCTTACAAAAACACTAATTTTAATGATAGATTTCTTTTCTGGATTAACGCCATATTTGAAGGCATTTTCAACAAAAGTGCTTAAAAGTAAAGGAGCTATTTCTCGCTCATCTGTTGAGCCTTCAACAAAAAATTCAACATTTACTGTATTTTCAAAACGTAATTTTTGCAAGCCTACATAACTACTGATATAACCAAGTTCCTTATTAATGGGAATAAAGTTTTTATGTGCTTCATTAGTGATGTATCTTAACATCACCGAAAATAAAGCAATAGCATGTGGTACTTCATTAGATTTTTGAATGGCTAAAGAATAAATACTGTTGAGCGTATTAAACAAAAAATGAGGTTTAATCTGTGCTTTCAAAAACGACAATTCTGCGTCAACTTTTTCTTTTGCAATTTTTTTAAACTTGTTGTGAATATGAATAAGCATTGCACTTACCAATACAATTAAAAACTTAAATAAGTGATGATTAAACTCGTGAAATAAGATGAAGTTAATCCAATGCGGATTTTTTATATGTCTTAAAGGTGGCGACATATGCATGTTTTCTATAATTTCTTGATGTTTGCCTATGGCACTCAACCAAGAAAATGCAATATAAAAAAATGCAACCCAAAGGATAAAATAAATGTACTTTTTTTGATCAAAAAACTTTGGGATTAAAAAGTAATAGGAAAGGTAAAAGAAAATGAGGAGTAAAAAAAAGTAAAGCATTTCATGCTGAAACCCTCTTTGATTAAAAAACTCAAAACCAAACGAAAAGTTGGGCGAAAAAATAATAGGCAGCATTAAAAAGGCAATACTTCCTAATACGTGTAATAAAATACTTTTTACCCTTTGGCTTATCATTACACAAACATATTGCTATTCCGCAATATCATGAAATAAAAACTGCCTAATTGAGGTAATTTACACTAATTAGTAGGTAATAATAAAGACCCTATTTCAATTTTTATCCAAAATCAAAATAGACCTTCAGTAAAATTTTTATTTCCTGGATAATCGTTTATGCCTCTAATTTGATGGCTCTATTGATGAAAAATAGTAAGGCACCAACCACAACTACGTGCATCAAATCAAGCGCCATTGCAAAGCCTGTGGTAACATTGGGTATTCCCATAAAGGGATTAATAAATGAAAGTAAACCCAAAACGATAGCAATGATGGTAAATAGCTTAAAACCTTTTGTTGTATATTTTTCCAATAAGAAAAACACTAAAGAGGCAATCAAGGTAGGCATAATACTCGAAATCAACACAGGTACCATTTACGATTTACGATTTATGATTTACGATTTACGATTTACGATTTACGTTTTAGAATTTATGATTTATGATTTACTATTTACGATTTATGATTTACGATTTAGAATTTATGATTTACGTTTTAGAATTTAGAATTTAGAATTTAGAATTTAGAATTTAGTTTATTGTATGTATTATAAATATATGTACAAATAAAGTAGTAAATTTTTTTAGCCTCTTAGTTCATTTAGCCAATCGTTCATTTGCTTGGCTTTTGACAAATCAAACTTATTAAGTTGATGATTGTTATTTAAAGCCAGCAAATCAATCTGTTCTAATAGTGCAAGCCCTTTTTCTGTAGTCACAATTTCCACAGCTCGCCTATCACCTGGATTTTCACTTCTTTTTACCAGCCCTTTTACAATTAACTTATCCACAATTCTGGTAGCATTTGAATTTTTATCGATCATCCTTGCTGTTATTTCTTGATTGCAATAGGAATCAGGATATTTATCTTTTAAAATTCTGAGTACATTATATTGTGGAGCTGATATTTCGTATGGTTTAAGCATTTCAGTCAATATAGTATTTAGCCAGCTACTGGTTACACTAATGTTTAAAACGAGTTTTTGTATTTCGTTTTTAAATGGCTTTGTTTGCTTTATTTCGTCCTCTAGTTTCATTTTGTGCTTGAAAGGCTTGGCAAATATACAGAATAATTGTATATACAAATAATATTTTTTAAGGGTCTTACTTTAATTTAAAATATAGTCAATTATTTGATTTATGGCCTATTAATCATGCAAATATAATAATTAATCAAAAATTAAATTTCAAAATTGAGGGATACAAATTACTTCAAAGTTTACTTTTTGAGATAATTTATTACTTTTGCGTTCCTTTTTTTAAAGGAATTGGCTTAAAGTGCTGATTAATTATAGGAAACAAATTAACAATATAATTATTAACTTAAAATTATGAATCAAATTATCTATTTAGTGCCTGCCCTTGGTATTCTAGGGTTGGTAGTGATGGCAGTAAAATCTGCTTGGGTGAGTAAACAAGATGCTGGCGATAAGAACATGCAAGAATTGGCTGGTTACATTGCCGATGGTGCCATGGCTTTCTTAAAAGCAGAATGGAAAGTATTAAGCATTTTTGTGGTGATTGCCGCTGCGTTGTTAGCATATTCAGGTACCATTCATGAAGTAAATGGCATTCAAATTCACTCTAGCTGGATTATTTCAATAGCATTTATCATTGGAGCTGTTTTTTCTGCCACAGCAGGT
Organism: Bacteroidia bacterium; assembly: GCA_044374175.1. Lineage (GTDB taxonomy): Bacteria > Bacteroidota > Bacteroidia > UBA4408 > UBA4408 > CAIKXD01. The sequence continues at coordinate 5,347 of JBILPB010000154.1, forward strand.
TATATAGGTATGAAAGTGGCTACTAAAGCCAATGTACGAACTACTCAAGCTGCTCGTACTAGTTTAAAACAAGCCTTAAAAGTATCTTTCACAGGTGGAACTGTGATGGGTTTGGGTGTTGCTGGTCTTGCTGTGTTAGGTTTAGGTGGTTTATTCATTGTGTTCCTTCAGGTTTTTGATGTGATGGGACCAGATGGTGTTAATCCTGACCAAATGAAAACAGCCATTGAGGTTTTAACTGGCTTTTCATTAGGGGCTGAGTCTATTGCACTTTTTGCCCGTGTGGGTGGTGGTATTTACACAAAAGCTGCCGATGTGGGTGCTGATTTAGTAGGTAAAGTTGAAGCTGGTATTCCAGAAGATGATGTTCGTAATCCTGCAACTATTGCCGATAATGTAGGTGATAACGTAGGTGATGTGGCTGGTATGGGTGCCGATTTATTTGGTTCTTATGTGGCTACCATTTTAGCTACCATGGTTTTAGGTCAGGAAATTGTTGTTGAAGATAATTATGGTGGAATGTCACCAATACTTTTACCAATGGTTATTTGTGGTTTAGGAATTGTTTTTTCTATCGTTGGTACATGGTTTGTAACCATTAAAGATGAAAAATCAAATGTGCAAAATGCCTTAAATATGGGTAATTGGGCCTCTATGATTTTAACAGTAATTGCTTCTTATTTCATTGTGGATATGATGTTGCCAGAAACTTTAAGTTTACGTGGTTATGAGTTTTCTAAATTAAATGTATTTTATGCTATTATTGTGGGTACAGTTGTTGGAGCAATTATGAGTATTGTTACAGAATACTACACTGCCATGGGTAAAGGTCCTGTTAATTCAATTATTCAACAATCTTCAACAGGACATGCTACTAATATTATTGGTGGTCTTTCTGTAGGGATGAAATCTACTGTGATTCCTATTTTAACCTTAGCTGGTGGTATTATGGCTTCTTATCATTTTGCTGGCTTATACGGTGTAGCTATTGCAGCTGCGGGTATGATGGCTACAACAGCCATGCAATTAGCTATTGATGCATTTGGACCAATTGCTGATAATGCGGGTGGTATTGCCGAAATGAGTCAATTACCTCCAGAAGTACGTGAACGTACAGATAATTTAGATGCTGTAGGTAACACCACTGCCGCTACTGGTAAAGGATTTGCTATTGCTTCTGCTGCATTAACTTCATTGGCTTTATTTGCAGCCTTTGTTGGTATTGCTGGTATTGATGCGATTGATATTTACAAAGCGCCTGTATTAGCTGGTTTATTTGTGGGTGGTATGATTCCATTTATTTTCTCAGCATTATGTATTCAGGCAGTGGGTAAAGCGGCCATGGATATGGTGCAGGAAGTACGCAGGCAGTTTCGCGAAATTCCAGGAATTATGGAATACAAAGCAAAACCTGAGTACGAAAAATGTGTAGCAATATCTACCAAAGCATCTATCCGTGAAATGATGATGCCAGGGGCTATCGCTTTAATTACTCCTGTTTTAGTTGGATTTATTTTTGGCCCGGAAGTATTAGGTGGCTTATTAGCTGGTGTAACCGTATCAGGTGTTTTAATGGGTATCTTCCAAAGTAACGCGGGTGGTGCTTGGGACAATGCTAAAAAATCTTTCGAAAAAGGAGTAATGATTAATGGCGAAATGTTCTACAAAAAATCAGAACCACACAAGGC
>JBILPB010000292.1:0-7026 GCA_044374175.1 Bacteroidia bacterium
AAATTCATTTTCAAATAGAGTATTAAGAGTAAGCGCGGTTGCAGGCACTCATCCTCAGATAAATAATCCAAATGCTCAGGTAAATTATATTGCCAATAGGTATTGGAAAACTGACTTAAGCAACGTCTCAGGTACATATACCTATAGTTCTTCATTTACTTACCTTCCAGGCGATATTGTTGGAAATGTTTCTAGCATCAATTTAAATAGACGCACTGGAACTGTTTGGACAGAAGATTTAACCAGTTCTGCCTCAGGAACAGTATTAAGTTCAGGTACATTAACAAACAATACAACGGGTCGATTAACCCAAACAGTAGGAACACCATCTGACTGGGTTGGACGTGTAAAAAACAAAACCTTTGAATGGAATGGTTCTGTGTCAAGTGCCTGGGGAACCGCTGCAAACTGGACTCCAGCTGGACCACCAGCTACTACTGATAATGTTATTATTAATGTGCCAGGAACAAACACTTTAAATATTACAAGTGCTGTAACCATTTATGATATTGATGTAACAGGAACCGGATTGTTCAATATGTCGGCAACAGGCACATTAACAGCACTTGGTGACTTTACTTACTCAAGTTCAGGAACCTCAACATTGAATAGTGCTAGTACTGTAAATATTGCTAACACAATTTCTCAACCTGTACCAGCTATCAACTTTGGTAACTTAAACTTAGGAATAGGACCAAGAGTTTTGGCTTCAACTGGAACGACAGGCATTTCAGGTAATTACACATCAACAACTGGTGCATTAACAACAACAGGTAGTACAGTAGACTTTAATGGTACAACTGCGCAAGCCATCAATACAAATGCTACAACATTCAACAACCTTACAATAACAAATCCTTCGGCTACAGTTACCTCAAATGTAGGTATTGTTATAGAAAGTGGAGGTGTACTTTCTATCAATGGTAACGCAACAAATACTAGATTTAGTTTGTCTTCAGGTGGCATTGACTTAACAGGTGCAACTGCTAATATTACTTCAGGAATTTTAAGAAGTGGTACTCCTATTACTGGAGGTACAATAACATTTGCAGCAAACGGAACATATGAGCATAACTACACCGCATTACCAGGAATTATTCCTACTGCAACATGGGATGCGGGAAGTACATGTAAAGTTATTGGATATACAACAAATGCAACTGCACCTGCAGGTTTAAATCAAGCATTTAGCAATTTTAATTGGAGTTGTGCCAGTCAAACCGCAAACATTGATTTTGTTGGCGCCCTAACAACTATAAATGGAAACTTTACAGTAAATTCTACTAACACATCAAGTATTCAATTAACAGCTGACAATGCTGATCATACGCTTACTATTGGAGGAGACTTTATACTTAACGCAGGTACCTTAGACTTAAGAGCAGCAAATAATCAAAACTCAACATTTAATGTTGCAGGTAATTTTACTATCAATGGTGGTACGTTTACAAAAAGTGGTGGTACAGTAGCTCCAAATGTTAACTTTAACCAAGCTACAGCCACGCAAACCTTTTTTAATGCAGGAACAATTTCAGGCAATATTAATTGGAATATAAACGGAATCTCAAATACAGTTCAATTAACAAGTAATGTAGGTTTAGGAACAGGCTCGGGTGTTTTTACCGTAAACAATGGAACAACGATAGATTTCCAAAACTTTGTTTTAAGCGGAAGTGGTTCATTTGTATCTAATGCCGGTTCAAATTTAATTACAGCCAATGCAAATGGTTTTGTTCTGCTTGGCACTGCCTCTGGTTCATTACAAACCACAACAGCAAGAACTTACAATTCAACAGCAAATTATGTGTATAATGGAACCAGCGCCCAAGCAACAGGTACAGGTTTAACTGCAGCTGCCAACCTTAGATTTGATAATACATCAGGTGCAAATCCTTCAATTACACTCACTTCTCCAGCAACAGTATCAAGCATGTTAACTTTAACCTCTGGTATTGTTGAATTAGGTGCAAATGATTTAACGATATCAAATACAGCCAATACAGCTATTGCTGGGGCTACGTCAGCTAAATTTATCAAAACAAGCGGGCTAGGGAATCTAGTTTGGGCACTACCAGTTATAGCAGGTTCAACAGCCTATACATTCCCAATTGGAACTGCTGCAAATTACACCCCAGCCACTTTTACTTTTACAGCTAGCAGCAATACATCAAACTTTAAAGTTCGCACTATTGAAGCTACCCACCCGCAAATAAATAATCCTAATACGGTAGTTAACTTTATTGGAAATAGATATTGGGCAACTGATTGGACAGGTGCAGGCACCTATACTTACACTTCAGCTTTTACATATTTACCTGGTGATGTGAATGGTACTTTGGCTAATGTTCGTTTACATAAATACAACGGATCTACTTGGAGTGAAGATGCCAACAGTTCAGCAGTTGGAACTATATTGTCTTCTGGTACATTAACTAATGCTACCGGTAGTTTGGCGGCAACAGCTGAGTGGTCGGGTAGAACAATTACCTCAGACTATACTTGGAATGGTTCAGTTTCTTCGGTTTATACAACTGCGGCCAATTGGACTCCTAATGGGATACCTACTGCGAACGACAATGTTATTTTTAATACACCTGGTGCCAATACTTTAAACATTACAGGTTCAATAAGTGTAAACAACTTTACTTTAACCGGAACTGGTACCTTCAATATGGACGCTGCTAGTACATTTATAATTAATGGCGACATTAGTTATTCTGGAACACCAACAGCTAATATTTCATGTAGTTCTACTTTTAAGATTACTAAAGCAACATCACAAATTGTACCTGATTTAAATTATGGAAATTTAGATTTAATTGGCGGTCCAAGAGTATTAAACAGCACAGGAACAATTGGAGTTTGTGGTACATTCACACCATCATTGTCAGCTACAACTATAACCGGTAGCACAGTCAATATCAATGGAACTGCAGCACAATCTTTAAGTCCCACTGCCTTTACATTCAACAATTTAACTATTTCAAATATTACTGCGCCTGTTACGTCAGCAGTAAACGTAACAGTTAACGGTATTGCAAATATTAATTCTAATGCAAACCTAACACTTAGTGCAAATCAACTAATTATAGCCAGCGGAGCAACAGCTAACGTAAGCGGAACGCTTTTAGTTAATGGAGGTACAGTTTCAAATAGTGGAACATTAAATATTAATGCTAATGGTAATTTAAGACTAAATAATTCATCAACCATTAGCTCCAATGCGCCAATTTATGATGCTGCATCTAATTTAATTTATAATTCTTCTGGTACATTTAATAGAGGATTAGAATGGAGTGCTACTTCTGGTCCTGGATATCCAGGGAATATACAAATTAGTAATAATACGCTTTTAGATTTAGGCAATGGAGCCACAGCTATAAACAAAGCAATGGCCGGTAATTTATTGATTGATGATGGTTCAGGATTATCAATGAACGTTAGCCCAATGACTGCTTCTTTAACAGTTAATGGAGATATTACTTTAGGAGCATCGGGCACAGCAACACTTTCGCTTTCTTCATTAGCCGGTGGCGAATTATTTGTTGGTGGTAATTGGACAAGAAATGCAAGTTCAATTTTTAATCACAACAATAAAAAAGTAACTTTTAATAAATCTGTTGCTGGTAATCAAACAATAGCAGGAAGTTCTTCATTTGAAACTTTTTATGATTTAACTATACAGCCTTCCTCAGGAAATGTTATAATAAGTAAAGAGGTAAATGCGTTGAACAGTTTAAACCTGTTAAGTGGTAAGTTAGATTTGAATGGCAATGAGTTTACCTTAGGAAATATTGGTGTTAATGGAACATTAACAGGTGGGTCAGCAACATCATACCTTATTTCGGGTAATACCACAGCAAAGCTTACGCGTTATACTACAACCAATGCAACTACCTATAATTATCCTGTAGGTGATGCCGCTAACTATACGCCTATTAGTGTGCAGTTTTATGCAGGCCCAATGGCAGCAAATACACAAATAAGCGTAGATGTAATTCCATCGGCACATCCAAGCATTGGAACATCAACAAATTACTTATCGCGTTACTGGCAGGTTGAACCTACTAATATGCCTAACATTGTAACTCCTTATTCTGTGGTTTATCAGTGGGCTCCGGCAGATGAAGCAACCGCGCCAATACCCGCTAACTTGAAAGCCTTTAAGCACAATGCCCAAGGCTGGATTGCAGGTATCGGAAGTGGAGCAAACTTTGAACAAGGCAATGCCACAATTAATCCAGGAACTAGAACAATCTCTTGGGTTGGTTTATGGAGTTTTAGCGATTTTACTGGTAATGGAAATGGAACTCCTTTGCCTATATCTCTGCTAGACTTTAATGTACAAACTGTTTTAGATGATGTAGATGTTACATGGACTACAGCAACTGAGACAAACAATGATTTTTTTACTGTTGAAAAAAGCAATGATGGTAAAAACTTTGAAGTAGCAGGTATTGTAAAGGGTGCAGGAAATAGTAACGAATTGCTAGCTTATTCCTTTAAAGACACTAATCCGTATGATGGTATTTCATACTATAGATTAAAGCAGACCGATTATGATGGTAAATATTCATATACTGGTATATTATCTGTTCAGTTTAATGCGAAAAGCGATTACAATGTTTTCTCAATTTTTCCAAATCCTTCAGAATTAAACGGTGTTTATTTAAATGTAAATGGTATTGATAAAACTGATGTTGTGGTTAAAATAGTTGACTTAGCAGGTAAAATATTATGGAACCAACAGTTGAATGTTGTGACAGGAAATCAACCTTTATTTATAAGTACTGCTGGTATACAATCTGGAGTATATATTCTTGAAGTTTCAACGCTAACTGAAAATAAATCCTTTAAACTAGTATTGAAAAATTAGGATACACTAGTACATATAAAATATTTTAAAGCATTAGGGCATCTTTAATATTATGCCCCAGTAAATAAAGTATTATAACTGTTTTGCACACTTTATTTGGGAGCTACTTAATATGTATTAATACCGATTACACTTTCAATTTAGTCCAATTGCTACATGGCCTTATTGTACTAATTTCAAGTAGTATCGGCATTAATCATTGCATATTTTTTTAGTTGGACTAAAAAATAAATGCAATTGGTATAACTTGGTTTTCCTTATTAAGTAAACTATAGCGTTGTTTTTTTATATGAAGTTATAAATCCTTTACTAGTTAAAGGTTTTATAACTTTGGGTTTTTATTGCTTCCATAATTTTCAAACTAAAAAAAAGGGAGTAAGTGCTTGAGATGGAAAAATGAAGTTGAGTAGGTTTCAACTGCATAATTTGGGTTAAAGGCAAAAAAAATCCCTCATTGTTGTAATGAAGGATTTTTAAAAAATTGGCTTTTTGCTATCCAGGCATTTTACTCAAATATTTATCCATCTCTTTTATTTGTTTCACCACTTCTTCCGATTTTGGTTTAGCCGCTTTAGCTTTATTAAAGAAATCTCTTGCCGCTTTATTTTCTCTTCTTCTTAAATATATTTGCGACATCGCCAAATAAGCCATCGCCTGACTGTCCTTATCTGGTAGGCCTGTCCTGATGGCAGCTTTTACATATTTTTCTCCCTCTTTAAAATCATTACGTTGTAAGGCCATCATGCCCATTTGTAAATTGTTAGCTGCATCCATCTCTGCATTTACTCCGCCTATCTTTACACTCTTTTTTAAATTTTGCTCTGCCGAGGTATAGTTTTGTTGCGCCATATCCATATTGGCTTTTAGCGTGTAATAACTACTGCGCACGGGCTTTATCAATAAGTTAGGAAACCATATTGAATTTAAAATACGATTTACTTCTTCTATATTGCCTTCCTCAATAGGCTTTTGTAATAGCCTTATTGGACCAATTAAAAAATGCGAAAGCAATGCAATAAATGCCAGTGAATACATTAAAATTGCAGTCCAGATATCCACTGTAAATTGAGCTACAACGCCCAATACAATAGATAATAGTCCAAGCCAAAAACGATATTTAATTAAAAAATTATAGAATTTCATAAAGGTATTTTTACTTAAAATTTGTATATTTATTTTTTTGAATAGGCTTTCTTTCCTTCATCTAAAAAGGCAATAAATTTATCAATGTCAGGGTCATACCCAGTTGGTTTATTCAACATTTGTTCTTGAGCATCAAGCAACACATAGTAGGGTTGTGAGTTGGTGCCGAAGCGCTCTGTTTGCATATCACTCCACTTGTTACCGATTGATTTTATTTTGTTACCTGTTGTTTTACTAACGCGTTTTTCAGCTTCAGGCAAAGCAGTTTTATCATCAACATACAATGATACCAACACATAATCATTATTTAAACGCTCTAACACTCTTGGATCTACCCAAACATTATCTTCCATCTTGCGGCAGTTAACACAACTCCAACCTGTATAATCTACCATCAGAGGCTTCTTTACTTCTTTCGCATAAGCTAATGCCATATCATAATCATGAAAACAATTTAAGTTATGTGGGCAATGCTCAGGATCGGTTCCTGGAATAATTTTTCCACCTGCATCCTTAGGACTTCCATTTCCTAATGACCATCCTTCGTTATAAAAGGTAGGAGGAGGAAAACCACTAATAATTTTTAATGGAGCGCCAAACATACCTGGGATAAGGTAAACTACAAATCCAAAAACTACAATAGCAAACATCACTCTTGGAATGGTAATATATTTGGTATCACTGTCGTGAGAAAATTTTAATTTACCCAACAAATAAAAACCTAGTAAGCTAAATATGACTATCCATAAAGCAATAAATACTTCACGCGTTAAAATACCCCAATGATAAGCTAAATCAACATTCGAAAGGAATTTTAATGCTAAAGCCAATTCTAATAATCCTAATACTACTTTTACTGAATTAAGCCATCCACCTGATTTTGGTAAAGAATTTAACCATCCTGGAAATGCTGCAAATAAGCCAAATGGTAAAGCTAAGGCTGAAGAAAATCCAATCATACCTATCGTAGGATTAATTACATTGCCACCAACTGCGGCCTGCACTAG
>JBILPB010000155.1:0-6893 GCA_044374175.1 Bacteroidia bacterium
CCTTGCAGGTGTTATCACCTCCAAGATTTTGATTGATGATTGACGATTGACGATTTACTCCTTGCAGATGTTATCACCTCCAAGATTTTGATTGACGATTGACGATTTACTCCTTGCAGATGTTATCACCTCCAAGATTTTGATTGACGATTGATGATTGATGATTGAAGATTGAAGATTATACTCCTTGCAGGTGTTATCACCTGCAAGATTTTGATTGACGATTGACGATTGATGATTGATGATTGAAGATTATACTCCTTGCAGGTGTTATCTCCTGCAAGATTTTGATTGAGGATTGACGATTGACGTCCCGAGAAATCGGGATTTTATTGACGATTATACTCCTTGCAGGGTTATCACCTGCATTTTTTATACTCCTTAATCCCTTACTCTTTGCAGGTGTTATCACCTACAAAATTGTTTACTCCTTAATCTCCATAAATATACTTGTACTCTTTGCAGGTGTTATCACCTGCAAAATTGTTTACTCCTTAATCTCCATAAATATACCTATCAGAAAGTCCTTTATGAAATGCTTGTGATAAATGAAAACCCGCAAAAGCGATTGTAACGATCCCGCCATGCGGGAGTGAAAAGCGCGACCTCACTGCGCGCAGTGAGGATTTGCCCAAACTATTCTTATACATTGCTTACTTTCAAACTTTTTACTTTCAAACTTTCAAACTTTCAAACTTTCAACATTTAACTTTCTAACTTTCCACTTTTCAACTTTCAACTTTAAACTTTCAACTTTTACCTCCCAGTAAATTTGAAATGATAATTTTGCACTTTTAGAATTTAAATATAATACAGTGGCAACTATTAAACCATCGATACCTAAAGGAATGCGCGATTTTTCGCCTTCGGAAATGATTAAACGCAATTACATATTTGATATTATAAAAGATTGTTTTCAAAGATTTGGTTTTTTGCCCCTTGAAACGCCAGCAATGGAAAACTTGACTACACTCACTGGAAAGTACGGTGAAGAAGGCGATCGATTGATTTTTAAGGTGTTAAATTCTGGTGATTTTTTAGATAAAACAGATATAAACAACGGGAATGAGATAGATGCAAAAAAATTGCTTCCTCAAATTGCAGAAAAAGCTTTACGTTATGACCTTACTGTGCCTTTTGCGCGCTATGTGGTGATGCACAAAAATGATATTACTTTTCCATTTAAGCGTTTTCAAATACAACCTGTTTGGCGTGCAGATAGACCGCAAAAAGGACGTTACAGAGAGTTTTACCAATGTGATGCTGATATTATTGGCAGTAATTCTTTATTGAATGAATTTGAATTGGTGCAAATTTTAGATGAAGTATTTACCCGCTTGAATTTGAATGTAACCATTAAAATTAATAACAGAAAAATATTATCAGGAATTGCTGAATATATTGGTGCTGCCAATCAAATTACCGATATTACAGTGGCTATTGATAAGTTGGATAAGATAGGTAAAGAAAAAGTGATAGAAGAATTAAAAGCAAAAGGATTAAGCGATGAAGCTCTGGTGAAAGTTGAACCTCTATTAGATTTTAAACCAATTACTGTTTTAGCCAACGAAACTGGGATATACATTAACAATTTAATTGGCAATACAGCCATTGGCAATAAAGGGATTGAAGAATTACAAGCAGTTTTTGATTTAACTACTAAAATACCATTACAAACTGCTAAGTTTGAGTTTGATTTAACTTTAGCAAGAGGTTTAAACTATTATACCGGAGCCATTTTTGAAGTAAAATTAAATGAAGAAAAAAGCACTTACACCGGTAGTTTATCGGGCGGTGGAAGATATGATGATTTAACAGGTATCTTTGGATTACCGAACCTTTCGGGCGTTGGAATTTCTTTTGGTGCCGATAGAATTTATGATGTCCTGGAGGAATTAAATTTGTTTCCTCAAGACAACATTAACAGTATTAAAGTGATGATTGCTAATTTTGGAAATACCACTTCTGATTTTTGCTTAAGGTTGCTGCACCGATTGAGACAACAAGGTATTGCAACTGTTTATTATCCTGAAGAAGTAAAAATGAAAAAGCAGTTTGAATATGCAGATGCTTTAAGTATACCTTATGTTGTGATCATAGGAGAAGATGAAATGAAGCAAGAAAAAATTTCTGTAAAAAACATGAAAACAGGCGAACAAGAGATGTTAAGTATTAATCTTTTAACGAGTAAATTAAAAGGAAAATAGCTTTAATGCTCACCTTAAATTATTTTTTAATATAACAGTAACAATAAATCCATGCATTTAATATCGAGTCAAATTCTAACCTTTGAGCGCATTACCGAAATAATTGCTAAAAAATTAAAGTTACAACTTTCTGATGATGCCAAAGAAAAAATAATGGCGTGCAGAAATTACTTAGATGAAAAAATAAAAAAACATCCTGATCCTATATATGGTATCAATACTGGCTTTGGCTCACTTTACAATGTATCCATTGCAGAAAAAGATTTATCTCAATTACAAAAAAACTTAATGATGTCGCATGCCTGCGGCACAGGAGATGAAGTGCCTCAGGAAATTGTAAAGCTGATGTTGTTATTGAAGATTCAATCGTTGAGCTATGGTAAATCAGCAGTGCAATTGGTAACTGTTGAACGTTTGATAGATTTTTACAATCATGACATCTTACCGGTTGTATTTACGCAAGGCTCTTTGGGTGCTTCGGGCGATTTAAGTCCTTTGGCACACCTTTGTTTGCCCTTGCTAGGCCTTGGTGAAGTGTATTATAAACATGAAAAAAAATCGGCAGCTGAAGTTTTGCAATCTTTGAATTTAAGCACCATCGAATTGCAATCGAAAGAAGGTTTGGCCTTGTTAAATGGCACACAATTTATGAGTGCCTATGGTACTTGGTGTTTGTTGCATGCTAAAAAATTAAGTTTAGTAGCTGACTATGCTGGTGCTATTTCTTTAGAGGGTTTTGATGGAAGAATTGAGCCTTTTAAACCTCATTTACACACCATAAGACCTCACGCTGGACAAATTGAAACGGCAAGTAATATGCGCCATTTACTAGAAGGTAGTGAATTGATCAATCGCAAAAAGGAACATGTGCAAGACCCTTATTCTTTTCGTTGTATACCGCAAGTGCATGGCGCTTCTAAAGATGCGATTGCTTTTGCCGAGAAAACTTTTTTAACTGAAATTAATGCTGTAACCGACAACCCAACAGTGTTTCCAGAAGAAGATGAAATATTATCAGGAGGCAATTTTCACGGTCAACCTTTAGCCATTGCCTTGGATATAATTTGCATTGCTTTGGCAGAATTAGGAAATATCTCTGAACGCAGAACTTATCAATTGATTTCTGGCTTACGCAAATTGCCTGCATTTTTAGTGGCCAATCCGGGGTTGAATTCTGGTTTTATGATTCCACAGTACACAGCTGCTTCAATTGTAAGTCAAAATAAGCAATATTGTAGTCCTGCGAGTGTTGATTCTATCGTATCCAGTAATGGGCAAGAAGACCATGTAAGTATGGGTGCTAATGCGGCAGTGAAGTGTGCAAAAGTGGTTGAGAATTTATATACTATTTTAGGTATTGAATGGTTAAATGCCATGCAAGCCATTGATTTCAGAAAACCAACGCCCTCCTCGCCTATCATTGAAAACTTAAGAAAATCTTACAGAGATAAAATTGCATTTATTGATCAAGATGTGATGATGTATACTGAAATTCAAAAGAGTATACATTTTATAAAAAATAATATATTTAAAAATCCTTCATCTATATAATACCTATATTTGAAACAATAATATTTAGCAAATGAAATACAGAGCGCACCCTTGGCATGGCATATCTATTGGAGAAAAGTTTCCAAATCAGATTAATGTTTATATCGAAATTGTACCATCCGACACGGTAAAATATGAGATTGATAAAGAAAGTGGTTATTTAAAAATTGACCGCCCGCAAAAATTTTCAAATATTATCCCTGCGCTGTATGGCTTTATTCCTCAAACCTACTGCGGTAAAACTGTTGCTGCGTTGAGCTCAGAAAAAACCGGAAAGCCCGGTCTTAAAGGCGATGGCGACCCATTAGATATTTGTGTGTTGAGTGAAAGAAATATCACACATGGCGATATTTTGTTGCGTGCCATTCCTATTGGTGGTTTTAGGCTGATTGACCGTGGTGAGGCAGATGATAAAATTATTGCTGTTATGGCCAACGATGAAGTGTACAAAGAATTTAAAGACTTAAGCGATTGCCCAGAAGCAATTGTAAATAGATTGAAACATTATTTTTTAACCTACAAAAATATGCCAGGTTTGGAAGAGCACATTTGTGAAATTACCGAAGCATATGGGCAGGCCGAAGCTTTTGAAGTCATAAAAAGATCATGGAATGATTACAATATTGAAATAAAACCTACCATTTAGTTTTATAAATTGACTTATTTCATTGCTATAAAAAGTGTTTAGAGAAAACATTAAAATTGCGCTCAATGCAATAAGTAGTAATCTGCTTAGGTCAATTTTAACTATGCTTATTATTGCTATTGGCATAACTGCATTAGTGGGTATTTTAACAGCCATTGATTCAATTAAACAAAGCATCAATTCAAATTTTACGAGCTTAGGCGCTAACACATTTACAATAAGAAATAAAGAATTGGTGGTGCGTATTGGTCGTGGTGGACGCAAGCCAAAAAAATATGCTGAAATTACCTTTGAACAAGCATCACGATTTAAAGATTTATATACTTTCAGATCGGTAGTTTCTATTTCCACTGTGGCTAGCCAGGGCGCAACTGTTAAATACAAAAGTTTAAAAACCAATCCAAATATTGCTGTTTTTGCTGGCGATGAAAACTATTTACAAAGTGGTGGTTATGAATTAAGTCAAGGCCGCAACTTTTCAGTAACTGAAGTGGATCGAAGTGCCAACGTAGTAATTATAGGACAAGAGATTGTAAAAAAGATATTCCCAAAACAAAAAAATGTAATTGGAGAAGTAGTTAATATTGGCGTTGGAAAATATAAAATCCTAGGCGTTTTAGAAGAAAAAGGAGCCAGTATGGGTATGGGTGGCGATAAAGTAATTATTATACCTATCACCAATGGTCGTCAATATTTTGGCAACGATAAAATGAGTTATGTATTAAATGTAACTTCCGAAAACCCGCAAGAGATGGAAATTGCAGAAGGCGAAGCCAAAGGTTTATTAAGACAAATCAGACATGTAAAATTAGGGCAACCCGATAATTTTGAGATTGTAAAAAGTGATAGCTTAGCTAATATTTTAATTGGTAATATTGAGTATGTTACCATGGCGGCAACCATCATTGGCTTTATTACCTTATTAGGTGCTGCCATTGGTCTCATGAATATCATGTTGGTTTCAGTTACTGAAAGAACCCGAGAAATCGGCATTCGAAAATCTTTAGGTGCCACTAGCAAAAATATTCGTTTTCAATTTTTGGTTGAAGCAGTGGTAATATGCCAATTGGGTGGTTTGTTTGGAATTATTTTAGGTATCGCTACGGGCAATATAACCTCCTATTTTGTTGGTGCAGGCTTCATTATTCCATGGTTTTGGATTTTAAGTGGATTAATTATTTGTTTAACCGTTGGCTTAATAGCCGGCATCTACCCTGCCATTAAAGCCTCACAACTCGATCCAGTGGAAGCACTTCGTAACGAGTAAGCGGGTAGTTTTGCATAGTTATCAACTAATGTTAGAATTTGTGCGTTAAAATATTGACGCTTTCTAATATTTTTCTTTTGTTTACAGTCTTAAACAAAATTATACATTTTAATTTATAAACTAATCGTTCAATATGCAAGCTAATCAATCTACATCACATCCAAAAGGCTTATACGTGTTATTTGCTACCGAATTTTGGGAAAGATTCAGTTATTATGGTATGCGTGCCATTTTTGTTTTATACATGACCAAAGTACTTTTGTTAGATAAAGCACTGGCAAGTAATATCTATGGTAGCTACACAGGTTTGGTATATCTTACACCATTAATTGGAGGTTATGTAGCTGATAGGTATTGGGGCAATAGAAAATCTATTTTTGTTGGTGGTCTATTAATGGCACTTGGCCAATTTTTCATGTTCTTTTCGGCCTCACTAGCATCTGGCGATGATAAAAGTTTGGCACTTACTTTAATGTGGACAGGTTTGGGTTTTTTAATTTTTGGGAATGGTTTTTTCAAACCAAATATCTCAACCATGGTTGGTCAATTATATGAAGAAAGCGATAGCAGAAAAGATGCTGCTTATACTATTTTTTATATGGGTATTAATGCCGGAGCCTTTGTTTCGCCATTAGTTTGCGGATATTTAGGCGAAAATGTAGATTTCAAATGGGGCTTTTTAGCTGCAGGAATTGGGATGCTGATTAGTTTAGTAATGTTTTACTTCACCAAAGATAAATACCTTATTGGGCCCGATGGTAAAGCTTTAGGAATAGGTCCTAACAATGCTACTGATACACAAAACGCTGATGCTAAAGATGCATCGTTCAGTTCAAAGCAAGTGATGATTCTTGTAGGTGGTATTGCACTTACGTTTAGTGCCATCCATTTACTTTTGGGAGTTGATGTTTGGGGTTCATTAATTTATGGGATGACTATTGTTGGGCCAATTGTAATTATTACAGATAATTCATTAACCAAAATAGAAAAAGACAGACTTTGGGTAATTATTTTGATCATGATTTTTGTAATTTTCTTTTGGATGTGTTTTGAGCAAGCAGGTGCATCATTAACTTTCTTTGCCGAAGAGCAAACAAATAGAACCATTTTTGGATGGTTAATGCCTGCGAGTTATTTTCAAAGTTTTAATGCTGGCTTTATTGTAATACTTGCGCCAATCATCAGTGCCATGTGGGTGAGATTAGCAAAGAAAGGAATTAAT
>JBILPB010000156.1:0-6780 GCA_044374175.1 Bacteroidia bacterium
TTTTCTCCCTGTAAAAGAATGGAGCAACTGATTGTATTTTTCAAAACCTACAGTTTGAGGCACATTACTGTGATCAGCACCTTCTATTCTTTGGGCTTCGGAAATGGTACCAGTGTAATTTTTTAATAAAACTTCTCCATTTGTCTCAATAGGTATAAACTTGTCTTTGGTGCCGTGTATCCAATAAAAAGGCTGTTGAATTTTTTTAATCCTTTCGTTATTATCGCATTTGAAAGTGGTAAAAAACAAAGGATCCATATTTAAGGCAGCACCATCATTTACTAAAGTGGCAACAGATGCAAACGGAGCTTCAAGTGCAATGAATAAAGGCTTAAAATCATTTGGCGTGTTCAAAGTTACAAAAGTTGCTGGTGCACAGCCAAGGCTAAAACCATAAACTCCATATTTTTGCGCGCCTACTTCTTTTCTTCTCATCCAAGATATAGCCGCACTTGCATCAGCGTACATCGTTTCCTCAGTTGATTTTCCTTCTGACATGCCATAGCCTCGATAATCAATCATCAAAACACCATAATTAAGTTTACCACCAGTACGTGCCAATAACTTGGCTCTTTGCCAATAAAAGTCCATATGATCTTTGTTTCCATGAAGGTAAAGAATAACTGTATCATTCGCTATTAACTCTTTAACCCCCACTTTTTTATAATTTCCTATGTAAATAGCCCAAATTTTTGTGGAATCGGTTTCATTGGCTGTTTTTGACCATATTGGGAAAACATGCACTGAAGAATCTGGAATGTCAAAATCATCACTCAGCTTAAAATCAACAGTACCACCGTAATCATCTAATTTGTACTCCGTAATTTTACTTGGGTTGAATAAATTATCGTTTAAATTTTTCTTACAAGAAAAAATACCAAGGAGCAATGCAGAAACGATAAATATGATATTAAACTTTCTCATGGGATTAAAATTTATAACTTACTCCAAAATAAATACCCATACCACCATAGGGAATGATTGGCTTTAAATAATCTACTGGCCCGGTATCATTTCTTCTAAAAGGCACCAAATACTTAAATTCGGCCTGAAACATAAAGCCTTTTTTAGTATTCCAAACATAACCTGCCTGAGGGCTTGGAAACCATAAGTTGTTTTGTTTTTCGCCATTTATTTTTCTTGTAGAAGGTTCAAACCAATTACATAAACCTGCGTAATAATAGTTTTCATTCAAGGGATTACGTCTAATAAAATTTACATCTATTTGTGGATATAATCTATTTATTGAATCTCTTTTCAAATAATTGATTGAAGGTGCAATAGTAACAGCATATTTAGCAGAGTCATTATTAACAATGTAGCGATTAAAGCCAACCTCCATTTGTAAATTACCATATATGGCAGCAGTTGGGTTAATAGAAGCAAATACTGTAGTGGTATCACTTATTCCTCTCGAATATGTGATTGTAGTGAAAGGAACAGGTGTAACAGCCTTACCGTATTTAATAAGCGGTCCGCCAAGTGATGCACTTACTGTGTTTTCTTTGTAGCAAAGTGGCATCACTGCACGCGTTGGAGCGCAAGAGTTAAGCGCAGCAGCTAACAATAAAACGAATAAAATTCTTAATCCCGACAACTTCATATGGCAAATAAACACAATTTAGATTAAAATACAGCAATCCTTAACTTAAATATAATACGAATTTTTCAACATTGTTACTACTTTCTTATCAATGGGATAAGTTAATTCAGTTTCGTCCATTTCATTGATGTTTAACCATCTCATACTTTGAGCTCCATGAACAGGATCAAAATCAAATTTTTTATTACTGGTAATTATAGGAGCATTTTCAACTCTGTTCACAAGGAAATAGATTGAAATAAGCTGATCTTTGGGATTAAAAAAGGAAGGTACATAAAAATCGGTGGTGTAAAAATGCTTTATGATGTTGATATTTATATCTAACTCTTCTTTAAACTCGCGATGCAGGCAATCAATCAAACTCTCTCCTATTTCATGCCCTCCACCAGGGAACTTGGTCATGTATAAGCCTTTATAAAACTCATCACTTACTAAAACAGCATCATTCTCAATAAGCAAACCGTAAACTCTTATGTTGTACATTTAAAATTTAAAATTTACGACCTATCCATTTGTTATAATTAACTGCTTGCTCTGATGATATTTGATCGTTTTTCATGACCCAATATGTTTTATAGTACATAACTTTGCTGGCTTTTAATTCCACTTCTCGTGTTTTACCTTCGGTAATTACTTTGAGCGCAAATGTTTCGCGCCAAAAATAATTACACCATTCATTGAGGTTGTTTTTAACTTCAAATCCATTTACACCTACAATCCTATCTTTTAAGCATAATTCAGCTTGTTCTGCCAATGAACCTGGATATATTGACAATATAATTGTTTCGTTATTTTGTTCCACCGTTTTAAATCCTAAAAAGGACTCATACGGTTTTTTAGAAGCTACTAAAGATAACTCCAATCCAAAATAGTCAAGAGAGTCGGAAAGCAAGTCATTAAAAGGCTCCAGCCCTTCAACCAAATTGTAAAAAAAATGATTCCAATCTTGTCCTGTTAAGTTTTCAATAATGGTTTGATAATCATTTGCCGAATACCCAATTTTATTCTTGCCAAAATCATTATACAAGGCCAGCATGACATCATCCAATGATGATTTATTTGAGGTTTGCTTTCGTATTTGCGCATCGGCCATAAAAGCTAAAAGGCAACCTTCTGTGTAGATAGATACTTTTCTGTTTGGAACCCCAGGCACATAGCCATCTAACCAGGTATCGAATGATGATTGCGCCACACTGTAATTAAATCTTCCGTGATTATCAAAATGCTTTTGAATTTGTTGCGTTAAAGTTCTAAAATAATCAGCATCAGAAAAAATACCTGAGCGATAAAGAATTAAATCGCCATAATAAGTAGTAACTCCCTCGTATACATAGCCTGTAGTAGCATAATTCTCGGTGTTGTACTTATAAGGAAGCATTTCTTTTGGACGTATATTTTTTACATTCCAGGTATGGAATAACTCGTGAGAGCTTACGCCTAATAATTCATCATAAAGTTCTTTACGCATTAAATTATAGGAAGGGCCAATGGTAATGACTGTAGAATTAGCATGCTCTACTCCATGATAAAATTGATAAGGTAATACCTGAATTAAAAAATGATAACGTTCTGTTGGAAAGGTTTTGAACAACACAAATTGCTCGTTGATGAAAATAAAAAAGTCGCCAATAATCTTTGCCCAATCGGGTTTACACTCGCCCTGAAACCAAATATTAAACTCTACCCCATCGAGCACAAACAAATTATGCTGAAGGCTATTGCTGCATATAAAAGGTGTATCTACTAATGCATGATAATCTTCGGTAATTGCTTTAATGATTTTTTGATTGTTTTCTTTCGAAGTGCTTAAAACATGTAACGCCCCTGCTATATCGTAATCCAAAGGCACTGCAATTTCTACACGACATGGTTCTTCCAGTTTTTGTTCACAATAAATCAAACAATTAATGGGGTTTACATACAATTGTGTTTCGTCAAGCCAAGTGCTACCGGCATTTAACTCTGCTGCATAGTAGTTGTATATTATGGTAATTACACTTTCGCCTTCTGTATTGATAAGCCATTTGTCCTTAGTAATTTTATTGTATTGAAGCTTTACTCCGCTTGAATTTACAACTTTGAATTGCTGAATATTTTTTGCAAAATTACCCAACTCGTATCTTCCAGGCCGCCAAGAAGGCAATTGAACTTCTATTTGTGGCAGGGAAATATTTTCGATGCTACATTCAATAGCCATGTAATGCCTGTTGGGGTTGGTGTATGAAATTTTATAATTCATGGTTTGTGCTTTGTTACACAAACTAAAGCATAAGTAATGACAAAAGCTTTAACCTATTTAAATATGAATTAACAATTTGATTGTTAATATAAATGAAACAAGCAGCACATTGGATAAGCTAATAATCAGCTATCAATAAAGTAACTAAAACTAAACAAGGTGGTATTAATTTAAAAATCAGCTCACTAAAGAGGCTATTTGCGCTTCAATCATTTTAATTTTTGTTTGTGCGTCATCCATCTTTTTGCGCTCATTGGCAATTACTTCTGGTTTTGCATTAGCGACAAATTTTTCGTTGCCTAATTTTTTATTTACGCTTTCGAGGAATCCTTTTAGGTATTTTAATTCTTCTTCGTATTTAGTTTTTTCTGTATTAATATCAATGGATTGAGCCAATGGAACATAATACTCAACAGTACCAATCATAAAGTTTAATGCTGCTTGAGGTTTATCTTCCACCAATTCAATAGCCGATAAATTAGCCGACCTTTGAATAATAGCATCAAATGACTGATCTCTTGTCGCACCTGATTTAATCATCAATTGCAGCTGCTCTTTTGGCGATAAACCTTTTTGATTCCTGATGTTTCTTATTTGCTGAATCACTTCAGAAGCATGCGCAAATCCTGACAAAATTGTTTCATCCACCTTACCTTCTGTAGGCCATTGTGAAACTATAATACAATTATTTTCTGTTCTATCTTCAATTAAATGCCATAATTCTTCGGTAATGAAAGGCATAAATGGATGTAATAATTTTAATAGGTTACCGAAATTAGTGATTGTTTGCTGATAGGTTACTAAATCAACTGGTAAGGCCTTTCCATCTATAAAATCGGGTTTAATCATTTCTAAATACCAAGCGCAAAAGTCGTCCCAAACTAACTTGTAAGTGGTCATGAGTACCTCGCTCATGCGGTATTTGCTATATAAATCGTTAATTATCGCTAATTGCTGATTAAATCTTGATTCGAACCATTCACAAGCCAATTTATTATTTTCTGGCTGCGTTTTATTTTCATCCTTTGATTAAACGAAATGCGTTCCATATTTTATTGTTGAAATTTCTCCCCTGCTCTATTAAGCTTTCATCAAAAGGTAAATCATTTCCTGCCGGAGAAGTTAATAACATACCCATGCGTACAGCATCAGCACCGTTTTTGGCAATTAAATCTAATGGATCAGGACTATTACCTAAAGATTTGCTCATTTTACGTCCTAATTTATCGCGTACAATTCCTGTAAGGTAAACATTGGTAAAAGGCTTTTCACCTCGGTATTCATAACCTGCAATAATCATACGTGCCACCCAAAAAAATAAAATTTCGGGAGCAGTAACTAAATCATTAGTTGGGTAATAGTATTTAATATCGGCATTCTCAGGATCTTTAAATCCATCAAAAACACTGATTGGCCAAAGCCATGAGCTGAACCAGGTATCAACTACATCATCATCTTGCTTTAAGCTAGAAATATTTGAATCGGGATAAGTAGTTTTATATTTTTCTAACGCTTCCTCATGTGTTTTTGCAACTACAAAATTTCCTTTTGTATCATACCATGCAGGTATTTGTTGGCCCCACCACAATTGGCGGCTAATACACCAATCGTGAACATTTTCCATCCAATGTTTGTAGGTGTTTACAAATTTATCAGGTATTAATTTTACTTCACCGTTTAAAACAGCATCAAGCGCAGGTTTAGATATTTTATCCATTTTTAAAAACCATTGCATACTTAGTTTAGGCTCAATTACAGCATCTGTTCTTTCGCTGTAGCCTACTTTGTTTTTGATGTCTTCTACCTTAACAATATGGCCAGCTTCTTCTAAATCTTTGGCAATTTTTTTACGCACTGCAAAACGATCTTCACCAATATAAAAGCCTGCTGCTTCACTCATGGTGCCATTTGCAGCAATAGTATCAATTACTTCTAATTTATGTTTTACTCCTAAATTGTAATCATTAATATCATGCGCTGGCGTCACTTTTAAGGCACCAGTTCCAAATTCGATATCAATATAATCATCAAAAATAATTGGCACTTTACGCTCTGCAAAAGGGATTACAGCAAATTTACCTTTAAGATGTTTATAACGTTCATCATCAGGGTGCACGCAAACAGCAGTATCACCTAAAATAGTTTCGGGACGTGTTGTAGCAATTGTGATAAATTCATTTTCTTTTACTGAACTACCATCTTCATTCACCAATTTGTAATTCACATAATAAAGCTTTGCATTGGTTTCTTTATGAATAACTTCTTCATCAGAAACGGCAGTCATGCCCGCTGGATCCCAATTAACCATGCGCACGCCACGGTATATTTGACCTTTATTATATAAATCAATAAACACATCAATCACAGCTTCACTTAGATCATCTTCCATGGTAAAGCGTGTACGGTCCCAATCGCATGAAGCACCTAATTTCTTTAGCTGTTCAAGAATAATGCCTCCATATTTTTCTTTCCACTCAAAAGCATATTTTAAAAACTCCTCTCGGGTTAAATCTGTTTTTTTGATGCCTTTTTCTTTCAATAAATTTACCACTTTTGCTTCGGTTGCAATAGATGCATGATCGGTACCTGGCACCCAGCAAGCATTTTTACCTTGCATACGGGCGCGTCTGATGAGCACATCTTGAATGGTGTTGTTAAGCATGTGGCCCATGTGTAATACCCCAGTAACATTGGGTGGAGGAATAACTATGGTATAAGGCTCACGCTCATCGGGTGTTGATTTAAAATACTTTTTATCGAGCCAATATTGGTACCATTTATCTTCAACTGAGGCTGGATTATATGTTTTTGGAATTTCCATGTTTTTATTTTGAGGTTGCGAAAATAAGTATTTCTTGGGAAGATTTGCAGTATGAGTATTATTTGTCTTTCAGGAGGAATCTTTTTTGTTGGTGTTTGTATGGTTTAAATTATGCAT
>JBILPB010000157.1:0-6771 GCA_044374175.1 Bacteroidia bacterium
TTAAATCAGTTTTGATAAAAAGCTCTTTGCCTTTAAACCATGCGTTAAAGTTAGATAAATCAGATTTTTTTTCATCAATGCTACCAAAACAAACCTGATATCGAATAATTCCTTTCTCGCACAGCGAACCAAAACGATTTCCAATTGAAGCACATGGAACTTCTTTATAGTCAGAATCTATATTTCTTTTGTTATTCTCTGCATTTTGAATGCTGAAATTATAATAAGTAATATTATTGAAATTGCCACCAATAGATTTCAAACCATTATTGGTACCTAACAAATTATCAAACAACCATGCAACATTCTTCCTTAAATAATATACTGTATCACTATCAAAATTTTGATTGCTTGTATTGTAATAAAACCATTGGTTGGAAGCATCAAGGATGGCAAAGCCAAAACCATTGGTTCCTATTAATAAATCATAGTTATTGCTACCACCAGCGTTATAGCCTTGGTAAACTTCAACAAAATTTATATTTTCGGTTAACAAACCTGAATTGGCTATGGTGTAAACTTGCTGAATACTATCTTTAATGGTCATAAAACCTTTATCTGTTACAATGCAAACGATGTCTGAATTACTTGAAATACTCATGACATGATTGGAAGGTAACAATGAATTTGATGTATCATAAACAGTTATTATGTTATTTGAATTAAGCAAAGCTGCACCTTTATTATTGCTCCCTAGCCATATATTGGCATAAATTCCATTTAGCCCTTCAATAAACAAGGCTGTTACGGTATCAAAAGGCAAGGCGCTATTTTGACTATTTAAAATTTCTATTACTTGTAAGGAATCTTCATTGAACAACGCTTTAATAAGTCCGCTATTGGTTGCCAAAAATAAGGTATCGTAAGGTTCCCACATACTAAATTCATATTTGCGTTGCATATCATAGATATGATTAGTTGGGAGTGCTGAATTAGTGGAATCCCAAATTTGATATGAATTTTGACTTCCATAATTATATTTCTTACGCACTATTCCATTGTGAGTGCCTATCAAAAACTCACCTAGTCCTGAATTATAGTAATTATCATCAACAAGAATAGAGGTTACCTCACTGGCTATCATCGATTTTGAAAAAGTGTAAATTTGATTTTGCAAATGACCATCAAAAACACGTAAGGTAGAAACTTGATTTTCGCCATTAGAACTAATGTTATAATTCTTTAAAAGCAGATGATTGGTCTTTGTTTTAAAAGGAATATTATACTCATATTTTGAATAGGAAAATAGCCAACTATTACCATCAAAAAAATATAAAGAATCTACGTTATCAGTTCTTACAATAGCCCATAATTCATTTAAGTTTTCACTTATTCGGAAGCTACTTATTTGTGTAAATTGAGGACTTGTTATCTGAGTTTCTGCACCCGATGAATTTTTATACTTTATAATATTGCTATTCAAATACCAGACCCTTCCTAATGCATCAATTTCAAAATAACAATTGTAATATCCACACCAAGGAAATTCATATAACAAGGTTAGATTAAGGCTTAGAGGCTGATAAATTTTTACTAAATTATTCGTATATGTATAAATCAAACACTCATGTTGACTACTCAGGATTAATCCATCAATATCCTCATTTGGCAAAGAAAAGTTCAATTTGTATTTACTCCAGTTTCCATTGTTATAACTAAATAGGCTATCATTACCTATGGCTATCCATAAGACGCCAGCACCATCAACCATACAATATTTAGCTGGCCACAAATTTCCAATATTAACAGTGAGCCAATTATTATTTTGCCAATACATAATTTTATTATTTAATAAAATCCCTGGTGTATTGTTAGAATCGATGAAAGAACCTCTAATATAGTCACCTGTATCAAATATTGTATCTGTTAAACCAGTTGCTTTATTCAATGATACAACTTTAGAATTATCATGTAAATAATAAAAGCCAGTATCTTCAATTATCCCATTTATATTGCCGATAGTTGAAACTGAGTCAAACCTTAAATACTCAATAGGTTCAATAAACTGTGCCTTTATCAAATTATTAAACACCATGAATAACAGTGCGACAATTAAAATAACTTTTTTCATTGGTGGAAAATTTATTATAAACAAAGCTAATCAAATTTACCCAACAAAAAAATATTCCATTTACACTATTATTCTTTAAATTTGCTTCACAAAAAAGAATGATACGTTTATGATGCAATATCCTGGTGCTTTAACTACAAAATTACCTACCGTTGGCACAACCATTTTTACTACGATGAGTCGCATGGCTGCTGAGCATAATGCAGTTAATCTTTCGCAAGGCTTTCCTGATTTTCCGGTGAATCCCGATTTGCTAAATTTAGTGAGTAAGTATATGAAACAAGGCTTTAACCAATACGCTCCCATGGCTGGTGTGATGAAATTGCGTGAGGCTATTGCCGAAAAAACAATGAATTTATACTCTGCACAATATGATCCAGAGCATGAAATTACAGTAACTGCAGGTGCTACTCAGGCCATCTATACAGCCATATCAGCTATTGTAAAAGATGGTGATGAAGTAATTATTTTTGAACCTGCTTATGATTGTTATGTTCCTGCCATTGAACTCAATGGGGGAAAAGCCATTTATGCACAACTTAAATTTCCAGATTATAGCATCAATTGGGATGAAGTAAAAAAATTGATCAAGCAAAAAACAAAAATGATCATCATTAACTCGCCTAACAATCCAACGGGAAGCATACTTACCGCTAATGATTTGATGAAATTAGAAAAGATAACAAACAATACCGACATTGTTATTTTAAGTGATGAAGTGTATGAGCATATTATTTTTGAGAACTATGAACATCAGAGTGTTGCCCGCTTCCCTAAATTAGCAGAGCGTAGTTTTATTGTGTCTTCTTTTGGCAAAACATATCACACTACAGGTTGGAAACTAGGCTATTGCTTAGCCCCTAAAAACTTAATGAATGAGTTCAGAAAGGTGCATCAATTTTTAGTTTTTGCGGCCAATCATCCTGTTCAATTGGCGTATGCCGATTTTATGCAAAGACCAGAAGAATACAAGCATTTGAATAATTTTTATGCCGAAAAAAGAAATTACTTTCAATCATTATTAAAAAACTCCAGATTTAATTTATTGGAATGCAATGGCACTTATTTTCAATTATTAAAGTATGATGCTATCAGCAATGAAAGTGATGTAAAATTTGCCGAAACATTAACCAAACAGCATGGTGTAGCCTCTATACCTGTATCCGTTTTTTATCATAAACCGCAAGACAACAAAGTATTACGTTTTTGTTTTGCAAAAGAAAACTCCACACTTGAAAAGGCTGCAGAAATACTGTGTAAACTTTAATATATAGCTCTTGAAAAATCTTAATGTTACCATCATACAAACCAAGCTGCATTGGCAAAACAGAGCAGCTAACTTCAACCATTTAGAAAATTTAATTGCTAAAATAAATACACCAACGCAACTCATTGTATTGCCCGAAATGTTTACTTCTGGTTTTACAATGGATGCTAAAGCTGCTGCTGATAAGCCGCATGGTGAGGTTTTGGCATGGATGAAAAGTATGGCATTAAATAAAGACGCCACAATTGTTGGAAGCGCTGTTATTGAAGAAGATGGCAATTATTATAACAGATTGTTATGGGTTAAACCCGATGGCAGTTTTGAACATTACAATAAAAGGCATTTGTTTAGAATGGCTAAGGAAAATGAACATTATGCCGAAGGTAAAAGCCGTTTAATTACTCGATTGAGTGATTGGCGAATTTGTCCTTTAGTTTGTTATGATTTAAGATTTCCTGCTTGGAGTAGAAATGTAAATTTTAGTCAAAGTTTTGAACGCAATCATCAATATGACATACTCATATATGTTGCTAACTGGCCCGAAAGAAGAAGCCATGCATGGAAAAGTTTGTTGGTTGCGCGCGCCATTGAAAATCAATGCTATGTAGTTGGCGTTAACAGAATTGGATTGGATGTTAATGAAATCTCCTACGCTGGTGATTCAGTGATCATCAATCCTTTAGGTGAAATAATTAGTAAAACCAAAGCTAATGAGGAAAGTGTAGAATCAATTGAGTTGAATTTAAAAGATTTACTAGATTACAGAAATGCTTTCCCGGCCATTCATGATGCCGATGAATTTGAGATGAAAGTTTTATGACGCTTATATTTTAAATAAATGCGATTGAAAAGTTGAAACAATTTTTTTGAATACTTTTTATAGCCCCAAGTATAATACCTTTTGGTATAAAAATATCGTTAAATGAAAATCAAATATGTTATCTATAAATTTCATTTTTAAAGTTTATTCTATTAAAAAATTAATATGTGTTTAAACGTATTTCATACAAAATCGAAACCAACCATATTACTTTTTTTAATCTACAACTTGGCAATTTCTTGCGGTATGCCTAAGGCTGAACAGCAAGCATCTTCAGACAACAATTTTGAAAAGCCGATGCATTTATCCATTCCTGATACACTAAATGCGGGCGTTTTATATCAAAAAGTTGCTATCAATGAGGATGAATTAAACACATTTACACTTTATCTTCCAAAACTTTATAACAAAAGCACATTATGGCCAGTAGTATTTTTCTTTGATCCAGGCGGAAAAGGTTATCTTCCTGTTCAAAAATATCAGCTACTTGCCGACTCATTAGGCTATATTTTTATTGGTTCAAATGTTTCTAAAAATGGGCAAGACATTGATGAATCCCTAACAATGTGGAATGCGCTTAAAAATAGTTGCTTAAATAATCTATCCATTGATAAAAACAGAATTATTTTAGCAGGTTTTTCAGGAGGTGCAAGGGTTAGCTGTGCAATAGCTTCTAAAGAACCAAGTGTGGCATGCATTATAGCCAATTCGGCTGGTGCGCAACAACTTGATCAACTATTAAACCAAAATACCCTATTTATAGGTTTGGCCGGTAATGGTGATATGAATAGAGCTGAAATGTTGGGAATTGAGCAAAATTTAATGAGTAGTTCAATCGTTCATTATTATATAGAGTTTGATGGTAACCATGCTTGGGCCCCTTTTAAAATAATGCAAAAGGCAATAATGATTGCCAGTTTAAATGCTAATGAAAAAAATCCTAACGAATTAAATGCTGTGCTTACAGAAAATTTTATTTCAAATCAAAAGAAGGAAATTGATAAACTAAAGTTAGAAGGAAAATGGCTGGAAGCATACCAGGAGCTTGTTTTGCTAACAAAAGGTACAAAGGGATTGAATACATCGCTTACCGATCAATTGGATTCCATTAAAAACAATCCAAATTATATTGTCAAAAAAAACGAATTGTTAAAAATTACCGCTAAGGAAACCGAAATTCAGCAAGAACTATATAAATTAATGCTTGAAAATCCAAATCAAACAATATGGAAAACGAAAATTGAGCAAATAAGGCAAAAATCAATTCAAAAAAACAAGGTGGGTCAAATGAATCAGCGTCTTTTGGGATATGCCAGTTTAGTTTGTTATAGTTTGAGTAATAGAAATTTGGTTGCAAAAAATTATGCATTAGCCGAAATAATAGTTAACTGTTATGAAATAGCAGATCCAGAAAATGCTGAAGTGTATTTTTTTAAGGCAATAATAAGTGGCGCTAAAAATGATAGCATTAATACTATATTGAATCTTAAAAAATCCTTTAAACTAGGATTTACCGATAAAAAAAGAATAACTATTCAATCAGAATTTAACTTTTTGAAAGACGATCCAGTATTCAATAAAATTTTAAATTAAAGGCAAAATTGAAATATTTTTTTTTGAATGATAATATTTTTGTAATATTGCGCTCCCAAATTTTACGGGTTAACTCTATTTTGAATCATGGATATAATTAAATTTGTTGACGAGCAGTTCAACGCAAAGAAAGAGATGCCGAAGTTTAAAGCAGGCGATACTATTACTGTTCATTATAAAATCAAAGAAGGCAACAAAGAAAGAATTCAGTTGTTTCAAGGTGTTGTTTTACAACGTCACGGTGTTGGCGCAGGTGAAACTTTAACAGTTAGAAAGATGTCTAATGGTGTAGGTGTTGAGCGTATTATTCCAATTGCCTCTCCTGCCATTGATAAAATAGAATTAAATAAAGTTGGTGTTGTTAGAAGAGCTAAGATATTCTATTTAAGAGGATTAACTGGTAAGAAAGCCCGTATTCGCGAAAAGAAAATGTAATACTTTACATAAATCGTTTAACTTAAAATCTCCGTAAACTTAATTTACGGAGATTTTGTTTTTATAATGCTTTTAAAACAATTTTTTTATATCGAAAGTAATTTATTGATACCGTAAAATTAAATTAAAAATATTGATAATAATTTATTTAATATTCCAAATCGTGTAACCAGGCATTTGACTATTTTTTGCAATAAATAGCCTGATAAGGCACATGTTAACAACTAATTTGTTAGCAAATGGGAAAAATAATAAATTATATTGCTTTTTCATTAATATTTTTTCCTACATTTGTAAAAAATATACTTAGCTAGATGAAAAAGAAAGTACTTTTAGGATTATTACTTACGACAATTACTTCATTGACTATATGCATCCCAGATCTATTTGCAGCTGGTCCACCTGTTGTTGCTCCTCCTCCCCCTCCAGGTGGTGGTGGACCTGTATGTTGGCCACCTCCATGTGTGCCAATTGATGGAGGCATAAGTTTACTTTTTGCTGCCGGATTAGCGTTGGGTGGTAGAAAGTTAATTAAATCTGCAAAAAAAGAAGCATAACCAATCATCCTTGATGTTAAAATACATA
>JBILPB010000036.1:0-22861 GCA_044374175.1 Bacteroidia bacterium
TCACTAACAAAGGCGTTACATTATCACTTGCCGATCAAATCAAAGTATCTCGAAACTCAAGATTGGGCCTTGGCTTGCAAGTTGGCTTTGCTCAACGTTCAATTCGTCCTGCTGATGGAAGGTGGGGCAGTCAGTACGATGGAACAGCCTACAACTCCGCAGTTCAGTCAGGCGAAGACGCAACAAATATTTCAAAAAGCTACGCTGACGTGGGTGTTGGTGCCTTGTACACCTATGCAAAAAGAAAGGGATCTATCGCAGGAAGTATTGACCATTTAATTAATATTGGTTTTTCTGCATATCATGTCACTCGTCCTAATTATGGATTTGTAACCTCCGAAGACGCAAAATTGCCAATTAGATATACCTTCTTTGCCAATGGTGAGTTTGCTGTGCGTGATGGTGCCGCAGCTTTAATGCCCGGTGCCTATGTTTTCCGTCAAGGCACTTTCTCCGAATATTTATTAGGTCTTTACTATAAATACAAGGTAATTAATCCTAGTAAATATACCGGATATGTAAAACCATTATCGGTTTCTTTCGGAGTTTTTGCACGTGCCAATGATGCAGCAATATTAAAGTTGCTGGTTGATTATCACCGATATTCAATTGGTTATTCTTTTGATGCCAATACATCAAAATTGTCAACCTACATCAATAGCAGAGGCGCACACGAATTGGTATTACGCTTTGTAATTTATTAAAGAACTACTTTTTTAACTCAGCACTTTATTTGTATTTTTGATCAACAATCTCAAAAGTATGATGAGGTTAATTGATTTAAAAAATAACTTCTATTTGCACTATTTACAATGAAATTTGGATTTCGGATACCCAGTATAAATAAGCGGATTGCCGCGCGTACATCATGGAAGCGTATTGTTAGGCATCAACTTGGATTTAAAGCACCTAAAGGTTGGGGGGTGGATCACTAATCCCAAGAAAGCAGCCTATAATAGAATATATAACAGAACAACGAGAGGCTGCATGTTAAATTTAGTAGTTGTTTTGTTTCTTGGATTATTATTAATGATGCCCTTCCTATTTTTGTCCTCATGTTCGGATAGCAGTAGCGATTCAGGAAAAAATGGAAGCTATGTAAAGCCTTCAATAGACAGGAAGGGCAGGTTTCGAAAAGGACATTTTAGAAAATCGGTAAGTACCAGTAAAGATGCATTTAAAAATCAAAGGCGTTCAAGATATTACTATCAAACGAAAGGAAAATATCGTAGGAAATTAAAATAAAATACTTGCCATTTAAGATAGGTAAGTGCTTTATAATCAAAGGCTTTTAAATTAATCGTTTAACAGCACCTTTTTAAAATGGAAGGTGCTCAGCCAATCAGCAAGTTCTGTTTTCAGCATTAATTGATCATTTTTTGTAAAGTTAAATAATTTCTTTGGCGAACAAAAAAATGATTAATCTTAAAAAAAGGTACCTTAGGTAAATATATGATTTTCAACATTTATAAAAAACGTTTGTTAAATTAAGCATGCAAGAATCTAAACACATAAGAAATGAAGTTGTTATACCAAAGTGATTTATAAAATAGTCCAAAAATAGTTTAAAAATATATACTCAAAAGTACATGTTGTTTTCACCTCGCAATTTTTCAATGTTTGTGTTTGTTGTTGAATGAATAAGCTAACTTCATCTAACGATTTATAAAGTCGATTTGTAAAAGCTCTTTTGAACTTGGCCCACATTTTTTCAGCAGGATTTAATTCAGGGCTAAATGGCGGTAATAAAATTAGTAAAATATTCTCTGGTATTATGAGTCGTTTAGCCTTGTGAAAAGCCCCGTTATCTAAAACCATAATTTTAAGTTCGTCTAGATTTTTTGCTGAAAATTCGTTTAAAAATAATTGGAAGGCCTCAGTATTACAAAATGGCAACTCAAATAAAAAAGAAGCTCCATTAATAGGAGAGAAAGCACCAAATAAATATGTTGATTGAAATACTTGTTGAAATGGACAAATTGGCTTAACACCTCTTGCAGTTAATGCTTTGCCATTTTTAGTAAAAAGTCCGAATGGACTTTCATCTTCAAAATACAAATTTATTTCTTTATATTCTTGAGCTTGAGCACAGGCTTCTTTGCAGATTTGTGCGAAGTTTTTTTAAAAGCGGATACAGCCTCAGAATCTTTTTTCACATGACTTTTTCTAGCAACTTTTACACTAGACCCAAATTCACGATTGGCGTACTTTAGCAATGTATTGTACTTAATTTCTTTTTTGAAGGTTGTTTCAACCCAATCCAACAACTCAACATATCCGCGCAAGCCGTTATTGCTATCATTTAATTTAGCTTTGATAGCCTCATGCTCTTCATTAGATAAAATTGTTGGACGACCTTCGTTTTTGGTATATTTTATTAATTCATTTATTCCTCCTTGTAAATAAAGTGTCCTCCAGGTTTGGATACTATTATGATTTACGCCAATTGTTTGGGCTAAATTTCTTTTTGAAATTCCACCGTTCTTTTCATTATTCTTTATCTCAAGCAACATCCTTATCCTTGGGAATATAAGTCGTGGTGTAGTTTTTAGAAGTTTTTTCAATTCGCTAATTGATTCTTTTACTTGTATTGATTTTGGGGAGGACATAATAATGATTTAATAATTAGTCCAAATTAAAACAAATTATTTAAATAATAAATTATTGGACTATTTATTTATTCATAATGGTATTAGGCCAAACAATTGCCTGTTTCCAGGTGTTACAATCAATACTGTTTCAATTGATAAACTTACCATCGGATTATTTACAAGCATTAATGCAAATGAAGTTAACAGAGTTTACTCCCTTTTTCCAAACCCAATCCACAATTCAGAAGATAATGTAAAAGCTACTGATTCCCAACCATTCAGCATATCTTGTTTTAATAACATTGGCATGCTAGTTTTTGAAATGAATAATTTATCAGGCAATCAAAAAATTAATTTACCTGAAGTTAAAGGCCTTTATTTTATTAAAATAACTGAAGATAAAAGCCTCAACAACCCTTTTAAATGTGTTAATTATTAAAGTAAAATTTAGAAAAATAGCATAAATAAAATATTAAATTGTTAAGTTTGATTTTTATATTTCTATAATTTTAAAACCATGAAAAAAGTACTAAAATTAATATTGCTCATATGCTTATTTAGCCATCGCATTTTTGCTCAATTTGGACAAATCACAAAC
The DNA here is from genome assembly GCA_044374175.1 of Bacteroidia bacterium. GTDB lineage: Bacteria > Bacteroidota > Bacteroidia > UBA4408 > UBA4408 > CAIKXD01. The sequence continues at coordinate 3,190 of JBILPB010000036.1, forward strand.
GTTCAAATTATTCCTGCTAACCCAACCGATGTTGATCAGGTAAAGGCTGTGGTAGAAGTTATGTTGGGAAGCTCACCATGCACCCTCGACAATGCAGTAAGTAACATCAATGGAAACACCATTGAACTCAATAATTTTTATTGTGAAGGCATGCTCACCACAATTTGCAGCAGAACAGATACCATTAATTTAGGAACCTTGACAGCTGGGATGTACAATTTAGAAGTTAATTTAGCAACTGGCTGTGGCCCATATGTATCAGTTGATTCAGCATTAAGCAATGGTTTTACAGTAAGTGTTTTTTCTGGAGTTGCCGATATTGAAAAAGAAAATATTTTTAGTATTTTCCCTAATCCAACAAATAATTCAATTATATATCTTCAAAGTATTTCAACAAATCCATACTCCATTATTTGTTTTAATAGTTTAGGTCGAGAAGTATTTGGCATCAATAGTTTAACAGGCAGTCAAGCCATCAATTTGCCCAAAGAAAATGGCATTTATTTTATAAAGGTAATTGACTTCGATAACCAAATAAGTATTTTAAAGTGCTTTAATATTTCAAAGTAACACTTTTGCGATATATCCTTTTTAATGGCTTGTTCAATTTTCAAAGCCAAGCATTATCTTTGTTCATCAATTTGAAACCAATGCATAAAAAATACTTCCTCACTATTATTCTTTCAGTAGTAATTTTTGCAGCTACTATATCCAATTTAAAGGCCCAAACATCTCTATTTGGCACCATAGTAAGCGATGGAATTATTAGAGATTACAAAATTTATGTGCCTGCTATTTATGATGGATCAACACCAGTTCCATTGGTTTTTAACTTTCATGGCTATGGCTCCAATTATATTGAACAAGAGCAATATGGCGATTTTAGAGCAATTGCCGATACGGCCAATTTCATTTTAGTACATCCCAATGGCACACCCGATAGTTTTGGCACTTTAGCGTGGAATACCTTTGGAAATAGTACTACCAACGATGTTGGTTTTATTGCTAATTTAATTGATAGTTTAAAACTAACTTATAACATTGATACCACTGCCATTTATAGCACAGGCATGAGCAATGGTGGCTTTATGAGTTACGAATTGGCTTGCCAGCTAAGCGAAAGGATTGCTGCGGTGGCTTCAGTGACTGGTTCAATTACAACTTCTTACTTGGCTTTATGTAATGCCCAACATCCTATGCCTGTAATGCAAATTCATGGCACCAACGATGGCACTGTGCCTTATACAGGAAATTTTTTATTTCAACCCATTGAAAATGTAATTAACTATTGGGTTCAATTTAATAATTGCGATACCAATGCCATATTTAACGCCATTCCTGATGTTGTAACAACAGATAATTGCACAGCTGAGCATTATGTTTATCCTAATGGAGATAGTGGCGTTGAGGTAGAGTTTTATAAAATAATTAATGGCGGACATTCATGGCCTGGTGCGCCAGTTAACTTAAATACTACGAACATGGATTTTAAGGCTAATCAAGAGATTTGGCGCTTTTTTAGAAAGTATAGGTTAATTATCAATAATGTAGGTTCGAAACAACTTGTAATTAATAAGCAGCTTGATTATAATATTTTTCCGAATCCAAGTAATGAAGTTATCACTATTAATTTCCTATACAGTGATGAAAGAAAAATACTACTTACCAATGCGCTTGGACAGGTAATAAATACATACTATTGTAACAGCCACAAATTTGAAATTACGCTGGAGCAGCAGGGAATTTATTTTATCACAATTACTGATAATAGTGGAAATATTCAAACTAAAAAAGTAGTTACATCAAAGTAAATTTTCATTAGTATCGTATTGCTGTCGCCCTCGCTCGCGTCCCGCGAGTGAGCCTACCATGCGGGCTCCGACCGCTTTAAAAAAATCAATTCAAAGTTCACACATTTTTAAAGGACTATCCACGCAAGCACTACTATAAATATAAGTTGCAGCATCATTTACAATTCCTGCCCTCACCGGATTTTCATGGATGTAATTTACTTTTTGTAGGATTACATTATTGCTAAAAAGTTCTGTTGGATGATTGGTGTATTGCCACAAATGGTACTCGTCATATTGGCTATTTTTATTTGCAAAATAATTAAACTGATATAATAACCAATCCCTTCTACTCTCTTGAGGGTTATCTTTGATTTCCTTTATGAATTTTTTTGAGGTTACGCTTTTAAATCTTCCTAAAAGCTCAGTTAAATCAAGCTCATTACTTCTTCTTGCAATCATATGTAAAATCACATAAGCAAAAATGTCCAATCCTTCTTTTTCCTGGCAATACTTTAGATTTTCAACTAAAATTTGTTTGTAGCAATCGCAATCAAATAAATTGATCCAACCAACCAACAATGGTTAGCGTTACAAAATACAAACCATCAGGATATGTTTTTTTGTTTTCGGACATGGCACAAATATAAAATCTGCGTTAAACAAATACAATTTTCATACAGGCCAGAGGCCTTATGGTATTATCACTCGCAGGATGCGAGCGATGGCGAGGGTGATCGCGAAGAAATTAGAATTTTCAATGTAAAAAAACAGCAGCGCTTACTGTATCTCCCAAACACTATTGCCTTTTAAAATATCATCCAAATTGCCTTTGCCACGTTTAGTTGTAATTTCAGCAATTTGTGCATTTAATAAATCTTCATAACAAGCTCTTTCTTCAGTATAAAAAACACCAAATGGGCGTGGCATAGCACCTTCAACAGAGGGATGATCAAACATGCGTGCTAAAATGCCAGCTTTGGTTCTGTCTTTTTCATCATGTATCCACAAATCGTTTACAGAAGTAGTTGCTAAATCTACAATTGTAGGAGCAAATCCATCTAATTTAATTCCTTTACTATTATTTTCACCAAATACCAGTGGTTGGCCATGATTGACAAAAAGGGTGGTTAGTTTTTTACTTGCTTTTTCTGTAAATATTTCAAAAGCACCATCATTAAATACATTGCAGTTTTGATAGATTTCTAATACCGAAGTTCCTTTATGCAAATGTGCTCTTTTTAAAACTTCGCGTAATTGTATTGGATCTCTATCCATAGCGCGTGCTACAAAAGTTGAATCAGCTCCCAAGCACAAAGCAGCAGGATTAAAAGCGTGATCAATGGCGCCATAAGGGCTCGATTTTGTAATTTGTCCTTCGTGCGAAGTAGGAGAATATTGTCCTTTTGTTAAACCATAAATTTCGTTGTTAAACAATAAAATGTTGACATCAAAATTTCTGCGCATCATATGTATAAAGTGATTTCCGCCAATCGACATGGAATCGCCATCGCCTGTAACAAGCCAAACGCTCAAATCGTTTCGCACCGACTTTAATCCACTGGCAATGGCCGTTGCTCTACCGTGTATGCTATGCATGCCATAGGTTTCCATGTAATACGGAAAACGTGACGAGCAACCTATACCAGAAATAAAGACAATATTCTCGCGCTTTAAGCCTAATTCAGGAATAACAGTTTGTACTTGTTTTAAGATAGAGTAATCGCCACAGCCCGGGCACCAACGTACTTCTTGGTCGGTGATGAGGTCTTTGGCTGTCATGGGTTTAATATCTGTACTCATAAAAATATGTTGTTGCTAAGTTGCATTAAATCTTAGCTAAATTTTTTAGTTTAATAATTTGTATACCGCATTTTTAATATCGGCACTGTAAAAGGGCAAGCCTTGTATTTTGTTTAAACCTTTAGCGTCAATCAAAAATTTATCACGTATAATTTTTATCAATTGTCCGTTGTTTAATTCTGGAATTAAAACATGCTTATGATTGCGTAATAATGTTTCCAAGTTTTTTGGTAATGGATGCATATATTTTACATGTGCATGTGCCACACTTTTTCCTTCGGCTAACAATTCTGCAGTGGCATTTTTAAGAGCGCCATAAGTGCCGCCCCAGCCTAAAATCAATACAGCTGCATTTTCTGCACCACTATCAATAGTTTGTAGAGGAATGTCATCAGCAATCATATCCACCTTGGCGGCCCTTGTTTTTACCATGTGCTCATGATTATCGGGATCGTAAGAAATATTACCAGTAATGTCTTCTTTTTCGATGCCACCAATTCTATGTTCCAAGCCTTCAACGCCTGGAATAGCCCATGGTCTCACTAGTTTTTCATCGCGCAAATAAGGCATAAATTTATCGCCTTTATTCTTTTCTTTTGCAAATCGCACTTTAATATTTTTCAATTCGCTTGCCTTTGGAAAACGCCAAGGTTCAGCACCGTTTGCAATAAATCCATCACTCAAAAACATGACTGGTGTCATGTGTTCAATAGCAATTCTACAAGCTTCAAAAATCATTTCAAAACAATCGCTAGGGGCACTAGCAGCAACAACGGCTACAGGCGCTTCGCCATTTCGTCCATATATGGCTTGTAATAAATCGGCTTGCTCAGTTTTTGTAGGCATACCTGTTGAAGGGCCTCCTCTTTGCACATTGATAATCACCAATGGTAATTCTAACATCAAAGCCAAACCTATGGCTTCTGTTTTTAATGCAATACCTGGTCCTGATGAAGCTGTAACACCTAAGGAGCCACCAAAAGAAGCACCTATGGCAGCACAAATGGCAGCTATTTCATCTTCGGCCTGAAAAGTTTTTACACCAAAATTTTTATGTTTACTTAATTCATGTAGGATGTCAGAAGCTGGTGTGATGGGATAAGTGCCATAAAATAAATCTAAACCACATTTTTCTGCAGCAGCAATTAAACCTAAGGCTGTGGCTTGGTTGCCCATAATGCCACGATAAACACCTTTAGGCATAGGTGCAGCCTTAACTTCAAATCTACTGTTAAAAGTTTCGCTGGTGTCACCAAAATTGTAGCCTGCTTTTAAAACTTTAACATTAGCTTCAATTAAATCGGGACGTTTTTTAAATTTTTCTTCAATAAATTTGATGCTATGCTCCATGTTGCGATGGTACATCCAGTAAATAAAGCCTAACACAAACATATTTTTTGAGCGTTCAGCTTCTTTGGTCCCTAAACCGCTTTCTGATAAAGCACTTTTAGTGTGTTTGGTTACATCAATTTCATACACCTTGAATCCATCCAGCGAGCCATCTTTTAGTGGATTTACACCATCTGGATATTTTGCTAATTTTAAATTTTTAGGATCAAATCCATCGCTATTGGCTAAAATAGTTCCACCTTTTTTCAAACTTTTAAGGTTTGCTTTTAAGGCAGCGGCATTCATCACCACCAGCACATCAAGCGCATCACCCGGTGTGTTCATCTCCACACTTCCAAAGTGCAATTGAAAGCCCGAAACACCCGCTAAGGTGCCTTGCGGGGCACGAATTTCGGCAGGGAAATTAGGAAAAGTACTAATATCATTACCAAAGAGGGCGGCTGTATCGGTAAATTGGGTACCTGTAAGCTGTATCCCATCACCTGAATCACCAGCAAACATGATGGTTACGTCCTCTTTTATTTCGGTGGAATTACTCATTCGTTTATTTTTAAGCGCGGCAAAATTACTAATTAAAATGCTTGGAAACTGTTAGAAAACAATAAGAAGGGTGAAAAGTTTTATAAATTTCTGTAAAATCAAATTCTTGCTTGACATGAAATTCCAATGATTTTGCATGAGATGGCAATGTTATACCAATTGCATTTATTTTTTAGTCCAACTAAAAAATAAATATGCAATGGTTAATGCCGATACTACTTGAAATTAGTACAATAAGGCCATGCCGCAATTGGACTAAATTGAAAGTGTAATCGGTATTATTAGTCTCAGCAATTAACCAATATTTTGAATTAACATCTTTAAATAGCTATATATTTGCTGCTTAAATAATTAAAATAACTATGCGTCAGTTTTTTAAATTCTTGTTTGCCTCCATGTTAGGCTTTGTGTTTGGTTCTATTCTACTCATTTTTATTTTGGTTGGAATGATTTCCGCAGCAGTTAATTCTTTTGACGATGAAAAGGTGACTGAAGTTAAAAGCAATTCGATGCTTTATATAGATTTTGAGAAGCCTATTGTTGACCGCGCTTCAAAAAATCCTTTCGAAAATATCAATTTTAACACCTTTGAAAGTGAACCTAGTGCTGGCTTAAACACCATTTTAGAAAATCTGCGTAAAGCAAAAGAAGACAAAAATATCAAGGGCATTTATATGGAGTTAAGTACCATCAATGCCGGTATTGCCACTGTGGAAGAAATCAGAAATGCTTTATTGGATTTTAAAAAATCGAGCAAACCCATTATCAGCTACAGCGAAGTATATACCCAAAAATCATATTACTTAGCAAGTGTTGCCGATAAAATTTATATGAATCCACAGGGCGCCATGGAATTGAAAGGTTTAGGCGCGGAAATTATGTTTTACAAAGGCTTGCTGGATAAGATTGAAGTTGAAACACAAGTGATCAGACATGGCCGTTTTAAAAGTGCGGTAGAGCCTTTTATTTTGGATAAAATGAGCAACGATAACCGTTTGCAAACAAGAGGTTTTATGCAAAGTATTTGGAATTTTATGTTGAACAATATTGCTACCTCGCGTAAGTTAAGCTTTGAAGAATTAAATACTTTAGCCAATAACTTTAGTATCAGAGAGCCTGAAGATGCTATTAAATATAAACTTATCGATAAACTAGTTTACAAAGATGAAGTGCTCGAAGAGTTAAAAACATTGACAGGCGTAACTAAAAAAGAGGATAGTCCTCAATTAATAACATTAAGCAAGTACAGCAAAGGACCATCATTAGAAAAAAAGAGTTTAAAAGATGCGCAAATAGCCATTATTTATGCCTCAGGAGAAATTGAAAGTGGTGAAGGCGCAAGCGATAAAATTGGTTCTGAAACGGTTTCAAAAGCCATTAGAGAAGCGCGTTTAAATGATAAAATAAAAGCGATAGTATTACGTGTAAACTCGCCAGGAGGAAGTGCTTTAGCCAGTGAAGTAATTTGGCGAGAAGCCGAACTAGCCAATAAAGTAAAACCTGTGGTGGTTTCTATGGGCGATGTGGCAGCTTCTGGAGGTTATTATATCAGTGCTGCTTCACGCAAAATATTTGCAAGCCCAAATACCATTACTGGCTCTATCGGTGTTTTTGGCTTAATATTCAATGCGCAAAAAATGCTTAATAATAAATTAGGTATCACTATCGATACGGTAAAAACAAATCGCTTATCAGACTTTGGATCAATGTCACGCCCTTTAACAGCAGAAGAAAAACAAATATTTCAACAAGGCGTTGAAAAAGTGTATGACACATTTACCAAAAGGGTAGCCAATGGTCGTAAGATGGAACAGGCCAATGTTGACAGTATTGGTCAGGGACGTGTGTGGAGCGGTGTTGAAGCTAAAAACATTGGTTTAGTTGATGAGTTTGGTGGATTAAATGATGCCATTGCGGCAGCTGCAAAAATGGCCAACCTCAGTAAATACCGTACTGTTGAATTGCCAAAACAAAAAGATCCTTTCAAGGAAATTTTATCTGAATTGGGTAATGAAGCCGAAACTAAATATCTTAATTACAAGTTGGGCGATGAAGCAAAATACTTCAATAAAGCGCAAGACTTATTGAAAATGCAAGGTATTCAAGCGCGTTTGCCCTATGTGATTGATTTTTATTAATGGTAGTTTTAAAACAAGCGCATTGATCTACTGTTGTTAAGTTGAACTAGAAATTTTATGCCTTTTATCTTGCGTTTTGTTGTTGGAATAGTGTTGGTGTTGTTGATTGACTTGTATTTTTATCAAGCCATAGCGCTGCTTATCACCAATTTAAGCCCTTTCAAAAAAATAGTAATACGCAATATTTATTGGGGCTTTACAGCCTATACTGTTTTATTGTTTTTAATTGCCATGGCAATTCCTTTTCAGGAATGGTGGTCATTTGCACGCATTTACTTGTTTGCTTTTGCTATTATTTTATTGATTTGCAAATTAATTGGCTCTACTTTTATTTTAATTGATGATCTCACTCGATTGATGAGATGGTTGTTTAATCTGATTTTTACACCAGCTACAAGTGGCGATGATAAAGTAGGTAATCTTTCACGCTTAAAATTTTTAAATCAATTGGCAGTAATATTAGCTGCTGTTCCTTTTGGTGCTTTTGTATATGGGATGATTAAGTCTGGTTTTGATTATAAAGTGCGTAAAGTAAAATTAGTATTACCCAATTTGCCAGCTGCGTTTAATGGTTTAAAAATAGTGCAGTTGAGCGATATTCACACTGGTAGTTTTGTATCATCAGCACCACTAGAAAAAGCCTTAAGAATGATACAGGAGCAAAATGCAGATGTTATATTTTTTACAGGAGATTTAGTAAATAACATTACCGAAGAAGCCATTCCTTACACCGAAATATTTAAGCAAATAAAAGCACCTTTGGGTGTATATTCCACTTTAGGAAATCATGACTATGGCGATTATGTGCAATGGCCTAGTGTTGAAGCCAAACAAAAAAACTTACAAGACATTAAAAATTTACATGCTGAATTTGGTTGGAAATTATTGATGAACGAGCATATTGCTCTTAAAAAGGGAGATGCAGAAATAGCGGTACTAGGTGTTGAAAATTGGGGCGCAGCCATGCGTTTTCCAAAGTATGGCGATTTAAAAAAGGCACATGCGGGCACAGAACATTTTCCTGTAAAACTATTGTTATCGCACGATCCATCGCATTGGGATGCGCAGGTAAGAAAGCTGTATTCAGATATTGATGTAACTTTTAGTGGACATACACACGGTATGCAATTTGGCATTGAAATTCCTGGTTTTAGATGGAGCCCCTCAAAATATATTTACAAGCAATGGGCCGATTTATATCAAGAAGGCAAACAGTTTTTATATGTAAACAGAGGTTTAGGATTTTTAGGATACCCAGGAAGGGTGGGTATTTTACCAGAGATTACTGTGGTGGAGTTGTATAATGCGTGAGTTAGTAAAGAGGCTACGTATAACTTACTTCCAGATTCTAAATGCTGGCGCCATCATTTCTTGTTCGTTTCTTGAAATACCAATAGTTTTTGCTATTTTTTTCCATTTACTAATTGCTATATTTATTTCATTCAAGATAGGCTTCATTTCGTTTGGAGATAATTGAAAATAGTGTCCCACACTTATTGCTAAATCAAAATCTAAGTCGTTTTGTTCTGCATCTATGTTCAATGCTAAACCATCTTTATCTATTGATGGATTTAAATCATAGGCTGGAGAAAGCATCCATCCCTTCCTGTTTAAAATAAAGCCATGATTTCTTAAATGATCATCAGTATTTGAAATGGCGATATTGAATACAATTCGTCTCCATAATTGATGCAAATCCTTTGTATTTTGTACCCCTTTGTATTGTATGAATTCGGCAATATCCAAATAACTTGCTGTATTTTCTTTTAATATTTCTTCATTAAAACCTGTCATAGTCATAGCGCTTGCAAAATGAATTCTTTGGTTTTTGAGTCTATCGAATCTTTTAGTAAAAAAAGTAAAGTGTTTTCCAGAAATCTTTTCAATTCTTGATTCAGAAATTTCAACACCTGCCTTTAGTGCCAATTGATATGCAAGATACTCCCAGGCTCCTTTATCAAATGTATCGTTTTTGGATGGGAACTTTGCAATCCATAATTCACCTTTTTCATCTATTATATTTGCCTTTGGGCGAGCTCCGCCAAGCGAAGATCCGGGTGCCATAATTAGTTTTAACCATTTTTTCAGCTTTTTACTATCACTATCCGATTCCAATTTAAGAGCAGCTTGTTGAAGTGCTCTGATACTGCTCATTGGTGGGATAGTTGAATTTGGATGGTTATCTAAAAATGGACCATCAATTTCTAATTTAAAACGCAAGGCCCCCATTCTGCCTTCATCATAAACTCCTAATAAAAAATCAATATCATAAAGTGTTTCGGCTTTTATTCCATTTTCTTTAGCTTCCTCCATTGCCCTTCTTTTCATCAATGTGCGCCCCCATGTATCTGGCATTGAATCAAAAAAAACACCAAAATTTTCTTTTCCGTTTGGAAATTGCTGTCCACTATACCAACCAATATCGGGATCTAGAAGCATTTGTTCATTAGTTTGAATCCAATTTGCAGCATATTCAAAACTAAATACTTTTTTAGCTTTAGCCCGCTGAGCAGTAAGTATGCCAATCAACTTAGGCTCAATCATTCCTATCCAATGCGCAAATACAAATATGTTGGTTTTCAATTATGAATTTTTTATTTGTTTTTAATCAGAGCAAGGTCTTGTAATTTTCTTCCATAAATATCATCGGCAGCTAACTTCAAAAAATCATCCTGCAAACCAAGCACAAGAAGCGTGTTAAAATAGGCGGACATAGAAACACTGCCATTCCCTTTTTCTATTTGATATAAAGTGCTTCTATCTATACTAGCTCGCTCACTTACCTGAATGGTAGTTAAATGTCTGCGTTTTCGAGCCAACTTAATATTTTCACCTACTTGTTCCATTATTTTTTGGTATTTTGGAAAAAGGACATGTTTCTTACTTTTCATATTTTTTGCTGAATAATATCCACAATATTAATAATTATGTTGATAATATACAACATAAATATTTTTTTATTGAAAGAAAATAATGGTGAGACTAAAGTTTTCAGGAAAAAAATTACTGAACCTTTAAAATTTCGTTAAACTCAGCAATCAACTCATTCCTCCAACAAATCCTTCATCACCTTCCCATTTCCAAAAGGCATTTTAAACCCTAAAAGATAAGCGATAGTGGGTGCAATATCTATTTGAGAATAGGCTGTGGTTGAAATATAATTCTCCTTAAAATCAGGGCCTAATCCTAAAAACTCGATATGTCGGCAGCCTGCACAGTCATCGCCATGTGAAACAAAGCCATCTAAATGACCTGCTGTATGTCTTCCATGGTCATTAGTAACAATTAAAGCGGTTTTGTTTTTATAATGGTCATTGTTTTGAATAAAATTCCAAATGATATTTACATAATTATCAGTGTCAAAAATTCCTTGCAAATAATCTAAACTATCGCCTGAATGACCTGCAGCGTCAGGTTGTTTAAAATTGATGAGCATTAAACCTGGCTCCTCTGTTTGTAAAATTGTTTGCACTTTATTTAAGGTGGTTAAATCATCTCTATATCCTGTATTTAAGCCCGAAATGCCACAATCGGTCATTGGTCTGTAGTTATCTTTCCATTTAATATTAGTACAATTGCTTAATACTTCCAGCTTGTCCTTAGATGCTACTACCCAGGCTTTGTTTGCTGGTTGATTAAACGTTTTCCGCCACACTTGCATAAATGAAGGATAGTCGGGAATTTCGGCACCTCCATTGTTTATTGTTTGGTACACGCCTGTGCAAATAGCCGTATGCCCAGGAACAGTTGTAGTAACTCCATTGTTATAAAAACTAGTACTTAAACATCCTAATTTTGATAATATTTTTCTGTATGGAATTAAAGGCGTACCAGCAGCTTCCCAAGTGTCAGCATAACGCGGGCCATCAATAATTAATACTATAAAATACTGTGTTGAATCTGTTTTTTTATCAATTAAGGTATCTTTTGGTACTTCAGGCTTGCCATTTTTTTCAATTCTTTTGGAAGACTTTATATTGCTAAAAGGCTCATCTTTACTGCACGAATTTGCAAACGCAAAAAGTGAAATAATGGCAATAGGTAAAAATATTCTATAAAGATTTTTTATTCGCATTTTATATTAAACATATAAAAATAATATATTTATTGTAAATAAACAAATAGGCTCTTTTTTTAAGAATCCCATTAATACTCCCATTCATATGTTTCTTCTTCAAAAGTTTCGTTGGTTACAGTATGTTTTTTTTGAAGATAGGGCAAGCGATTTTTATCTAAATAAAAGAATTCTACTTCTTTTTCGGGGCGACTGTATTCGTAATAGCTATATTTAATTAATCTATCTAAAGCATCATATTCATAATAGTAATTATAACGGTCATTTTCCATATGAGCTTCCACTAGTCTGTCTTTATGATCAAATCCAATTTGTGTATCACTGTATTGATTACGAAGAGATTTTACGGCCCTTACTTGCATTTTTTCATTTAATAGCAAGCATACATCATTCAAGCACAGTTCATTTTTATTTAAACTTAATCGCATCAATCCATCTTGGTTTTTATCACTTAATGTTTTGGATCTAAAATAATAGCAATTGTATTGATTGTAAAAAAACAGGTAATCTCCGCCTGACTCAATATCATTGAATTTTCTTGTAATCAAATTGCCTTTTTCATCATAAATCAAACTGTTTTTATCTGCTTTATGATTGTTTTTTTGCAGTGTTAGTTTACCATTGTAGTTTTCAAAAAATTGCGTGTAATTGTTATTATCAGCTGTTCTTTGAAAGTTCTTTGCACGCACATCAAATTCATAAATAAAATCCCCTCGATGATATTTTTTATTGTCTTTGTAAGTTTGATAGCTGCCAACAGTTAGCTTTTTAGGCTTATCTAATGCATTGTTGAGTGTGAAAAGACTTGTTATTTTAGGTTCTTGTCTGAACTTACTGTAGTTGTTTATTATGTCAAAATAATCGAAATGATTAAAATGATGAAAGGGCATTCCCAGGTTGCGATAACTTTCATAACTAGGAAATAAATCTAAAATGTTTTTGCAATGATCAAAAGGAACAAAAACTGTAAATGCCAAGCCATTGCTTAAGTTTGAACTTTTAGAGTAAGCGGGAAACTCAACCATTAAACCCCAGGCATACCAATAATAATTTGCTTCGTTATAATCAATATTTTCGTTTTTTAAGTTTGTTTTTGAGTTGTTTTCCTGATGATTTAGAGGTGTTTCATCTTCATTGTCATATTCTTCTATTTCATGTTCACCAAGTAAATTTTCATTTAAAGTTTCTATTTCTTCGGGGCTAAATTGTGTATTAATTTCATTTGAAAGTTGTGTTACATAGGGACCTATTGCTTGTTGTAATTTCAGCAAATCCTTATCCTTAAAATTATGTTGAAGCAGATGGATGCTTTGATTGTTAATGTCTGCAGTGTAGTAATGTGAAATATATATTTCTAATGTTCTATCATTGTAATTGTTGCTATTTGATGCCACCACAAATTCAAAAACATGCTTAAATGTAATGACATTATTACAAACGGCAAGTATATTTACATCGATGTTTTTGAGTTCAATGGAGCCAAACCTACCATTAAATGTTTTTGAGTCTCTGTTGTTTTTACTATTTTTAAATTTGTTATAATTGGCTAAAATTGCTTTTACTTCGTTTTGTAAAATTAATTTGCTCTTATCATTTTGCCAACTGTTTATAGCTAATTCTTCTATTTTTTGGTTTGTTTGAAAGTAATTATTTTGCTCATTGCGAAAAGCAAAGTAAGTTACATCAATATCGTCATTTAAGTTTAAACCAACATCTTTTATTTCTTTGAATTTAGATTGATAACTATAATTTTCATTTGTAAAAACATCATAAATGATATTGTACTGCTGCGCCATTGCTGGAAAAGCAAATAATGCCACAAAAAACGAAATTAGATTCAACAAAATATGGGCTTTTATTTTCATGCTTTATTCAGTATAAAAGGTAAGCCATAGTTCTTCTATTGCATCCTGGTATTCCATCTTAATGCGCTCGAAACCTTTGTTGTTAAGCTCTTTTTTAAGTGCTTCCATAGTAAAATCAATGTTGTTTATTTTCGATATGTAAACATCATTATTGTTTTTTGTGCATTCAATTTTCATGACACCGCAAGCATATTGGCCACCCAGCATTAAGAAGTCAGATTTTCCTTGGACTATTTGTTTCCCTTTTTGAGAAGTAATATTCAATGTTATATTAGCGCTGTTAGCGATAATCCCAAAAAAACTTTCCAATTCATTGGTACTTAATTTTAAATTGTGTTTTGCTATTTCGAATGCGTTTACAGGATTAAAAACATAAACACTGGCTTGATTAACGTTGATATCAAATACTTTCTTTAGTGTTAGAGGCACAAAGCAATTGAGCTCAGGATTTTTAGGGGTAATTTTTAGTTTTTCTCTATTGCTATACTCAATACCTTTAACATCAAAAAAGGCATTAAAATGTGCATAGTTTTTGTCATTGCTTTTAACAGGCCCTTTTAAAAAGGCTAAGGCAATTCTTTTTGGATATAAATCTACTTGTGTGAAATCTCTATTGCCTATGCCATAACTGGCAGAAATTTCCATTCGGCTTACATAACCTTTGGTTACACAAGGATTAAAAATTAATTTAATTTGCTCATTGGAAGGTAACATTAAAGCAAACTCTTTAAATAGCATTAAATTCATACTACTAAAACCTGCGTTGCTGCTATTGCTGTTTTGAAAGCCAGTATAAAAAATGGAGTTGTAATTTAAGCTATCTACTGGTATCAGGTATTTTTCGAGGTAACTTTCTAGTGTTTGATAATCTATTAAGTGTTTTAAAAGTGGTGCAAAACCATTTCTGCTGGTGCTGTGTGTAGTATCAATACAGGCACAAGGAAAAGAGGCTGGTTTAACTTGTAAATTATTGTTACGATAGTATAAAGTATCAATGCCTTTATCGCTAACCACAATGCATATGCCTTCTAATTTATCGTTTTCAAAATTTGATTTACGTTTTAGCGTACCATTTTCAAAATACTCAATGTAGGCGCCATTTCTTTTGCCATTTGCATAGGTCATTTTGCTCTGTAATTTCCCATTGGCATAATAACTTTCAGAAGTGCTATCTTGTACCTTATTGGTATAATAGTTTTTGGTTTTTAGCACATTGGAATTGATATGATAGTTTTCTGAGACACTCAATTTACGCATGGCATCTAACATAAATGTTCTGCTTATTAAATTCCCCGCTTCATCTCTCGATTCATATTCACCAATAGCATAATTGTCATAACGTTTTAACAAACCATTTGGGTAATATTCTTTTGTCATAAAAGTTTGACCTGTTTTTGGGTCATAACCCCTTACTTCATGAGCTTTTCCAGTGATTTGATTTCTTGTCCAGGTGCCACATTGTTTTTGATGGCAATAACTTCCTCTTTGCCAAAGATTTTTACCTCCAAACTTTTCGACCCAGGAGCCATTTAAATAGCCATTTGTAAATTTTGCATACAGCAACGTATCATTGGTTTCTGGATGATAAAACACAAAATCGCCATCGGGCAATTCATTTTTAAAACTCATTCGCGAAAATAATTTTCCATTGTTATAATACAGCGCATAGTTGCCGTTTTTTACAGAGTCGGTATAAAAATTATTGGGTTTAAATTTGTGGCCAGCCTTAGCTATTATTTCAGATATAGTATATTGTGGAGGCAACAATGTATCAGGTTTATTGTAGAAACTTCCAGTTGCAAACTGGTATTTTCCATCACTCAAAAAATACAAACTGTTGTACATTAAATTGTCTGCATTTTGAAAACCTATTTTTCTGATGTTGCCATTCATGTAGTAATACCTTGCAAAGGGCATGTTTGCATACTGAGATATTATTTTTTCGGAAAGCAATTGTCCTGTAGGAAAATAATTTATTTCTATGGTTTTTGCCACTGAAAATTGAATCAATTTGCCATTGTTGTAAATATATTGAACCCCAACCGTGCCAGTAGAATCAAAATAGGATTTTGATTTTAGCTGACCTGTTTCAGTGTAATGATAGCTCCAGCCTAATGTATTGTATTTTTTTTCGTTACCAGCGGTATAAAATGAGTAATAATTCTTTGCTGTTTTAGTTTTTCCATTTTCGTAATAATCTATGTTTTCGCCCTGTAATAAATCATCTTTAAAGTTCATTATACTTAATAATTTTCCTGTTTTTGAATAGGATTTACGCGTGCCATCTTCTTTACCATCTGCATAATTGGTTTCAAACACCAATATGTTTTTATCCCAATGCAATTCTGGTCCCGTTTTTACTGAAATTTCGACAGTGTCTTTTTTAATGATATTATAATTGACTTCAAAAATTTTATTTCCTTCTTCGTCATAAGCAAAGGCTTTTCCAACTTGCAGATTGTTTTTATAAGTATTGATTTCTCTTACATTGCCGCTGGCATGATAGCTTTCCCAAGTGCCTTCTTTTTTGCCATAGATGTATTTTTCTTTACGATCTAGTTTGCCATTTCCTTTGTAATTTTCTTTCACCCCGTGGAATACATGATGATATTTTTTGCCATCGATTTCTATATCTTCATAAAACTCACTTTTTTGTTCAATTTTTCCTTCATTGTTATAACTATTATTGATGCCATGAATTTTGCCTTCTTTATAAAAGTTCTCTTTGTATAAATCTCCGTTTTGCGTGTATTCGCGCCATAATCCCGATTTTTTATCCATTTCATAATTGCCTTCTGTGCTTATTTGTCCGGTAGCATGGTAGCTAGTAAATTTACCATGCTTAAGGCTTGTTGTTTTTCCATTTACAACAACTTCAATTAAATTGTTTTTGTATTGAATATTGCCATTATTGCTATAAAAAATTTGTTCGCCAATGGCTTGACCATTTTTATAAGTGCATTCGCTTTTTATATTGCCACTGCTGTGGTATTGAAACCATTTTCCATCCTTTAAACTATCCTTGTAAGATCCTTTTGAAATAAGCACTTTGCCTGCATATTCCATGTATTTTCCATGCAACCATGATTTGTTGCTATTGCAACGATATGATTTTTTTTCAAGCACATTTCCCTCTGCATTATAAATGATATAATCGCCACATAAGAGCCCATTGCTATATTCTATTTGACTTTGTAACACACCATAATTGTTGTACTTTTTATGTGTGCCGTGCTTTTTGTTGTTTTTGAGTTTGATAAATTCTTTTACTTTTCCATCGGTATAAAAGGTTTTAATGATGGTTTTATTCCCTGAAACTGTTTTTACAGTATCGGTTAAATTCTGTTTTTTTGCATTGGCTGAAATTGCCAATAATAGCAAGCAAAACAAAGTAAATAGTTTTAAAGAAGTAAGGTGTAAAAAATTAAACAAATTAAAGGTTTTCTATTTAAACAAAGGAACACTTTTTATTCAAAATTTGCTGCTGCAGAAGCTACTTTTAACACAAGAGGGTGAATTGAAATTTGCAATTAAAATTATACAAAGTACGCTGGGTTATGAAGGACTTTAATTAAATTGAGAGGATTAGTTTTTTCAATCATCAGTCAACCTCAGATAGGGAGCTATTTTTTTCAATAAATTATCATTCATGGCCATGCACTTTTTAAGGTCGGCCATTTGAGTGTACTTTCCATGCGCATTGCGATAATTGACTAAAGCGGTGGCCATATTATAGCTTAAATAGGGATGTTTGCTTAATTGTGATACTGAGCAGTTATTGATATTGATGGTTTTGAGTGACATCATGTCCAAGGTTAAATGCGATTTTAATTTTGCAAAATTAGTGGTATCAATGCCTTCTATCTCATAAAGTTGAGATAGATTTACAAAGCCTCCCAAGCCATTTTTGTAGCGTATTAATTTTTCGATAGTAATAGAATCAATTAAGTTTAATTGTTTTAAGTTATAGCGGTTACAAGTATTAAATTCAAAGTTTAAGTTTTTCCTGAACTCAATTAATTTTTCGGCTTTTTCTTGAGCCTTTTGAGCCACTGCTGCTGCACTAGTATCTTTTGTAAACGTATATGAATTTGTTTTGGAAAAGTTTGGCGTATCAATTACAATGTAAGGAATTAACTCATTCCATAATTCTTCTTTCACAAACTTAAAGTTAAGAACATCAGTAGGTTTTTTAAAGCTGCCACCCTTACTAAGATATTTTCTAATAACTTTTGTTTGTTTAGCACTTAAACCCAAACTGATCCATTCTTCATCTGTAATGGTATTAGGATTAAAATTAAATCTTTTACCCTCATTTTTGTAGGAATGAAAAGCCACCACATCATCATTAAAAGCATCAGCAGCTTTAGCTTCATAAGTATGATTTTCTTGTTTTTCGAGACTGTCAAGTAAACGAACGTCTGTTAAAATTAATGCTGGATCAATTGTTTGAATGGGGTGGTAAAAGTTGAGCAACCAAAGTACAATTAATTGAAGCGTTAAAACAAGAATAAGCACAAACAAGCCTTTTTGCCCTCGCTTTTCGAAAGTAAAAAAGTCCTTTAACGCTTTCTTCATAAATCAATAATTAACGGTTTTACTGCATACATGGTAAATGCAATAGAACCTTAGTCTTCATTAAATTTGAACTGTTATTTAACACAAAAAAGCACGAAAATGAATTCGTGCTTTTAATTGCTACTTTATAATTTTAATGATGATGACCTCCTGGCCCATGCACATGACCATGACTCAACTCCTCTAATGATGCAGGACGAACTTCCAGCACTTCGCCAATAAAGTGAAGGTTTTTACCAGCTAAGGGATGATTAAAATCCATCTTTACAAAAGTGTCAGTAATTTCTACCACTAAACCTTGCATGCGATTGCCTTCATGATCGTGCATTGGCAACATATTACCAACTACCACCATTTCCTCATCCATATTGCCATCTTCATCTTTAAACGCTTCAGCTGGAACGTTTACAATATGATCGGGATGCACTTGTCCATAACCTCTCTCAAAAGCAACTTTAAAATCAAACTTGTCGCCTTTTGTCTTGCTATTGAGTGCAGTTTCAAAGTCTTCTAATAAATCACCATTTCCGTATAAAAATACAAAAGGGTTTTCAATGCTTGTTTCTTCTACAAGCGTTTCTGCTTCACCTTCTTTGTCGTAAACAGTTAGAACGTAATTTACAGAAACCACCTTGTTTTTTTCGATTATCATTTGTGTTTTGTTTTATAAATTTACACAAATAACCAACTTATTTTTAATTCTGCAAAGCGATTTTTATTTTATTGTTTATGGATAAGCAATCAAATGGCCTAAAGTGCTACCACTATTGACTTATAAAAGAAAATGCAAATCTTAATATTTGATCAAATTAGATTTATAAGTCTGATAAAATTTTGTGCAATTCTTCTTTTGATTTGCCTAGTTTAATTTGCAATTTACCCATCATTTCTTCTTTTTTACCCTCGGCAAACAACAAATCGTTGTCAGTTAAGGTAGCAAATTTTTGTTTCAATTTTCCTTTTTGCTCTTCCCAGCTTCCTTTTAATTCGGTAGTATTCATCATATTTTGTTTTAGTGTGAAAGAATTTTCACGCAACAAAGTTCCAGCTAAAAGAATGATAATGTATTACATGCAACCATCGATTATTTACACAATTTACAGTTAGAGATTACTAGTAAAAATTAATTAGCTTTTGTTTTAGCATGATTTCTTAACACCCAATACACGATACTACTGATAATTGCAGCAAAAAAACACCAAACAGAAATCACTTCATCATTAAACAAAAGTTTGGTAATTATAAATGAGAGCAGTAGTAAAATCCCAATTAATCTAATTTCTGGCAAGGAGGACGTTATTGGTGGCACTATAATGGGAAGTAAATAAAGCAAGCCTAAAATGGGATAATACTGATGAGGGAAATACAATTTGTAATTTACATGATGACCGTTTATAAAAGCAGTTGTATTAAAAAATATTAAACAATAACTAATGTATACTGCCAATGCAATGCCTATCCATAAACAAACTTTAATGATACGAATTCTTTTGGCCTGTGTTTCCATTTTTAAAATAGAATAAGGTACCCAAA
>JBILPB010000037.1:0-22678 GCA_044374175.1 Bacteroidia bacterium
GTTGGCTGCGTTGCATGCTCTCTTCTGTAGCATTGCCAAAGCGTATAATCCACTCGCTGCTATGACGGAAATGGTATTTAATTTCTTTAATACCTTTTGCTGCAAGAGCGGCCAAACGTTCATCTTGACTTTGCGTTAAGGCGTCTAAAAATAGTTTTGCAAAAGCGCTATACAAAAACATTTTTATCATGCTTTGTGCAAAGTCGCCATTGGGTTGCTCTAAAAGTAAGCAATTATAGTATTGACGCTCGCTTCGCGTGAAAGCTAAATCATCTCCACTGCGGTTTTTCCCTTCCAATTCAGCGGCATAATCGTAATGAAATTCTGCTTGCCCAAGATAATCTAAGCCAAAGTTGGTCATGGCTAAATCTTCTTCTAAAATGGGGCCATTGCTGCACCATTCGGCCAAGCGCTGACCTGCAATTAAATTGTTGTCGGCTATGCGTAAACAATAATTATATAAAGCTTGTTTTGTTTCCATTGTGAATTATTTTACATGTGTTTAACGCCTTCTGGAACTTTGTAAAAGGTTGGATGACGATATACTTTATCATCGGCAGGATCAAAAAATTCTGCTTCATCCTCTGTTTTGCTTGCCGCAATTTGATCGGATAACACTACCCAAATGTTACGTCCTTCGCCTCTTCTGGTATAAATGTCGCGTGCGTTTTCAAGCGCCATATTTTTATCCGATGCATGAATGCTTCCTGCATGTTTGTGTGGTGTCCCACTTTTACTTTGTATAAATACTTCCCACAATGGAAGTTGATTATCTGTTGTGCTCATGGTTATGCGCTTAATTGGTGAATAAAATTTGGTTGTTTTTTTGTTGATTTTTTGAAAAGGCTAAGGCCGCTTCACGCACCCATTTACCTTCATGATGTACTTTAATATGATGAGCTAAACGTTTGTGGTTGCATGGACCATTCCCATTAATCACTTGTTTAAATTCTTCCCAATCAATTGGGCTAATATCCCAATGTTGGGTACTTTCGTTAAAGGTCATATTTTTATCGGGCACGGTTAAGCCAATAAAATGTGCCTGATCAACGGTTTTGTCAACAAAGCGTTGGCGCAACACATCATTACTTTCTCGTTTTATTTTCCATTGCATGGATTGTTTGGTGTGAGCCGATTCATTATCTGGCGGACCAAACATCATTAAAGAAGGCCACCACCAGCGGTTTATAGCATCTTGTGCCATTTCTTTTTGTTCTGCAGTGCCGTTCATCATGGTAGTCATAATTTCATAGCCCTGGCGTTGATGAAAAGATTCTTCTTTGCAAATGCGCACCATAGCTCTTGAATAAGGGCCATAGGATGTTCTTTGTAAAGAAATTTGATTTACAATGGCTGCGCCATCTACTAACCAGCCAATGGCACCTATATCGGCCCAGGTAAGTGCAGGGTAATTAAAAATACTTGAGTACTTTGCTTTGCCACTATGCAACTGCGCAATCATTTCATCACGACTGATACCAAGGGTTTCGGCAGCACTATAAAGATATAATCCATGTCCTCCTTCGTCCTGAATTTTGGCTAATAATATTTTTTTAGCTCTTAAACTTGGTGCACGCAATACCCAATTACCTTCGGGCTGCATGCCAATTACTTCAGAGTGTGCATGTTGTGAAAGTTGGCGTATCATTGTTTTGCGATAGTCATCAGGCATCCAATCTTTAGGCTCAATTTTTTCTTCACTTTCAATGTAAGCATCAAATTCTTTTAATTTTTCTTCTGCTGTTTTCATATTGTGATTATTTAATCTATGTTAATTCAAAATTAATTTCTCTCCAAACACGCTGTGAATAGCCTTGTCTATTTCATTTTCAGTTGTGCTATTTGTAATCTGATGATCAATAATAAATTGACTCATCAAGGCATCTTGTTCTTTTCCTTTACTCAGGGCCACATGATATTCGATGTCGCTAAAAGAAACCATACTATACATTGGGAAATACTTATCGGGATACAATTCATTAATGCGTCTTTCAATTTTTTGTTGTAGTTGAAAGGCAGCATCGTTTACTTTATCTCGCATCACCACATAATTGAGTAAGGACAAATCTTGCACAGCATCGCCATTTGGTTTGCGCATTAGCTGATATTCAGCAAAAACTTTTTCAAACACTTTGATATCAGCTTCGGGTGTGGCGCCATGTTTTTGCATGAGTTCCCACATCACGGTGCAATCTTCAAAACCACAATTCATGCCTTGTCCAAAAAATGGAACTGTGGCATGCGCTGCGTCACCCATCAACACTGTATTGTTGTGATACCAGGGAAAACAGCGCACAATTGCTAAGGAAGAAAGAGGATGTTCATCCCAATGATTGGCCACATCTGGCATCATCTTGTAAAAATCTGGAAATACATTGATGAAGAAATCTTGAATCTTTTCCTTAGAAGTTAAATTATTAAAACAATGTTTGTGACCTTCAAATGGCATGAATAAAGTGCAAGTAAAACTGCCATCAAAATTTGGTAGTGCAATGAGCATAAATTCAGCTCTCGGCCAAATGTGCAATGTATTTTTATCTAGTTTAAAACTGCCATCATCGTTGGCGGGTAACAATATTTCTTTGTAGCCATCAGCGATATAATTTTGGCTGTATGAAAAGCGATCTAACTTTTGCATAGCGTTGTAACGTACAGCAGAAAATGCACCATCGGTGGCAAATATCAAATCAGATTTTATTTCTGAAACTGCGCCTGTTTGGCTGTTTTTAAAGGTGCAAGTATTGTTTTTTAGATCAGTATTTATACATTCTTCATTAAAAAAAAGTTGCGCATCGCGCTCTGCTATGTCCATCAACTTAGCATTAATGGCGCCTCTGGAAACAGAGTAGATGGCTTGTTGATTGATGCCATACGGTTGATAAAAATGTTCTTCATTTTGGCCATGCAAGGTTCTACCGTACATAGGAATAGCAATTTCTCTGATTTCATTGCCAATGCCTAAAGTATCTAATGCTTTCCAGCCGCGGTAAGAAGTAGCTAAATTAATTGATTTGCCAGCGGCAATATTTGCTTTTCGCATATCAGGTCTGCGTTCAAATACTTTTACATCAAAACCTGCTTTGTTTAAATAGATAGCCCATAAAGAGCCTACTAATCCTGCACCTACAATGGTTGCTTGTTTTTTCATGCGTTTTCTTTTTCTAAAGTTGGAACTTCCATTACACTGCCACATTTATTGCAAGTTCTTAACCTAACATCATCATAAAATTGTTGCATTAATTTTGGCAATTGACCTACAATATCATCTAAATGAAAACTGGCTTCATATAATTTGTTGTGACAACTTTCGCAAAACCACATGCATGCATCTAATTCTGTTTGATCTCTCATGCGTTCAACCACCAAACCTACGGTATTTGCTTTGCGTTGTGGAGAGTGCGCCACACGTGGCGGTAACATAAAAATTTCGCCTTCTTTAATTTCGATATTTCTAAAAACACCATCTTCAATAATCGGTAAATTCATATCACCTTCGAGCTGATAAAAAAATTCTTCTCCTTCATTATAATGATAATCTTTACGACAATTTGGGCCTCCAACCACCATAATAATAAATTCTGTATCCATGTATACCACTTGGTTTCCAACAGGAGGCTTTAGGAGGTGACGATTTTCATCCACCCATTTTTTTAAGTTTATTGGAGGTAAAATTTTCATTTTTTTAATTTAAAATCCTATCAGTTTTTTAAAAACACTTGTTCTTGTTGGAATTCATGTGATGAGTTTTGTTCATGTTATAAAGTACCTCTTCGGGCTTGTTCTGCCTCAATAGATTCGAATAAGGCCTGGAAATTTCCTTTACCAAATGACTTGGCGCCTTTGCGCTGGATAATCTCGAAGAACAATGTTGGTCTGTCTTCTAAAGGTTTTGTAAATATTTGAAGGAGGTAACCTTCTTCATCTCTATCGACCATGATGCCCCATTTTTTGAGCACTTCTAAATCTTCTTTGATGTTTCCTACACGTGCACCAACAGTATCATAATATGAACCTGGAACGTAAAGAAAATCAACACCTCTTTTTTTCATTTCTGAAACTGTAAACACAATATCATCGGTAGCAACGGCAATATGCTGGCAACCTGCACCTTTATAAAAATCAAGGTATTCTTCTACTTGTGATTTCTTTTTACCAATAGCTGGTTCGTTTATCGGGAACTTGATATAACCATTTCCGTTGGTCATCACTTTACTCATCAAAGCTGTATATTCTGTAGAGATATCTTTATCATCGAAGGTTACTAAATTAGCAAAGCCCATCACATCAGCATAAAAACTAGCCCATTTATTCATCGCACCTAATTCAACATTGCCCACCATATGGTCAACATATTTTAAGCCACAAGTGCCTGGATTATATCCTGTATCAAGCTTTTGATAACCTGGTATAAAAACGCCATTGTAGTTTTTTCTTTCTATAAAATGATGCACTGTATCGCCATAGGTGTGAATACCGCTCATCACAATAGTACCATTTTCATCTTTCAATTCTTTTGGCTGCATAAATGGTTTGGCGCCTCTTTTAACGGTTTGTTCAAAAGCATCGCGCGCATCATTCACCCATAAGGCAATTACTTTTACCCCATCGCCATGTTTTCTGAGGTGGTCTGCCATTTCACTCTCTGGATTAAAAGGTGTGGTAAGTACCAATCTGATTTTTCCTTGTTGCAATACGTAAGATGTACAATCTCTGGAACCTGTTTCTAATCCAGCGTAAGCTAAATCACTAAAGCCAAGAGCTGTTTTATAAAAATGTGCTGCTTGTTTGGCATTGCCTACATATAGCTCTACATAATCAGTACCTAAAATGGGTAAAAAGTCATCGGCAGCGTTGAATAATTTTTGAGTTTCGGAGTAGTTGAAATTCTCAACATTAACTAAGTCTTTCATTGTTTTTTATTTTTATGATTTAATTTAAATAGGCTTATTCAAGCCATGATTTATAATAGTCTTTTACTTCAATATTTAAAGCTTCTTCGGTTACCATTACTGGATTAAAAGGATCAATCATTACTGCTAATTCCTTTGTTTCTTTTTGCCCAATACTTCTTTCAATAGCACCTGGATGTGGGCCATGTGGAATACCTGCAGGATGTAAGGTAATTTGTCCGGATTGAATGTTGTTGCGGCTCATAAAATCACCATCTACATAATACAACAACTCATCACTATCGATATTACTATGATGATAAGGTGCAGGAATAGCATCGGGATGATAATCGTACATGCGTGGTACAAAAGAGCAAATCACAAAGTTTCTGCATTCAAAAGTTTGATGGATAGGAGGGGGCATATGTATGCGACCAGTAATTGGTTCAAAGTTGAATATTGAAAATGTATAAGGATAATGATAGCCATCCCAAGCTACCACATCAAATGGATGATTGTCGTAAACATAAGGGAAAATAAATCCTTTCTTTTTAATATTGATATCGAATTCGCCTTTTACATCGTAGGTTTTAAGGTTTGTGGGTTTAATGATATCGCGCTCACAAAATGGCGAATGTTCTAACAATTGACCGAATTCATTGCGGTATCTTTTTGGTGTAAAAACAGGTTCAAAAGACTCAACCAAAAGCAATAAATTTTCGCTGGTTTTAAATTCTATTTTATAAACCGTTCCCCTTGGAATCATTATATAATCGCCATATTTAAAGAAAAGTTCTCCAAACATTGTTTCTAAACTGCCTTCGCCTTTTTGTACAAAAATGAGTTCATCGGCATCGGCATTTTTAAAGAAATAATCGGGCGAGTTTTGAGGGGCAGCCAATCCTATTTGCATGAAACTATTTACAAATAAAATTTTGCGACTTTTAATGTAATCTGCTTCTGGCTTAATGTTGAAGCCTTTAAAGCTCATCGCATCTAAGCCATTTTCGACAGCAATTTTTGGAGCAATAGAGTAGGCTTTGTCTTTTTGCTTAACCCTTGTTGGTGGATAAATATGATAAACTAAAGAAGACATGCCACCAAAACCTTGGGTGCCCACCAGTTCTTCTTGCAATATGTTTCCATTAGGTTGTCGAACTACTACGTGTCTTTTTGGAGGTAGTGTTCCTTGTTTATGATAGATAGGCATAATATTAATTTTGCCTCAAAATTCAGTTTTCTGTCAAAACCAAAACATGATTTTTATCAGTTTTTATAATGACTTTTATCATTCAAAGTGACTTGGGTTTTGAGATGAAGAGGTAAGCGTTAAAATACGTTTAAAGTTAATATTGACAGGCATTTTAAGGTTTTATATATGCATTAAAAGGGCTTTGTGTTCTAATTTAAAATGGGTTTAAATAGCCTACTTTAATCAAACAATTAAATACAATCTATTTTAATAAGTCAGCATTTTAGCCTATTTTGATAATATTGAAATAATTGTTTATTTTTGTTTTCAAATCGATGAAACATGAATTACAAAGTATCATTTCAGGAAAGAACTCGGTTAGGCATGGAGCAGCTATCTCAGCAGCAGCCCGTTACCTTGAAAGAAGCGCGAGAACAAGCGCTTTGGCTAAAAAAGACAAGTACTACAAAAATAAAGAAACTGAAGTCCTAGTCGAATTTGTTGATTTAAATCATCTTTGGATTAATAATTTGGATTATAGTCAATTCGTATCTGAAGGCGCTGAGCAACGTGTTTATTTAGTTGACAGCAAATATGTAATAAAATTAAATGATGCAATCTACTATGAATCATGGCTTGATTATTTTTACAATTTGCTTTTACATAATTATTTCTTTGAAGATACAGCTTATTGGTTAGAAGGATTTTGCAAAGCAAATGAAAAATTATATGCAATCGTTAAGCAGCCTTTTGTAAAAGCAACAGAGAAAACTGATTTGCAATTGGTAAAAGATTTTTTGTTGCAAAATGGATTTAGTTTAATTAGGAACAATGATTATTTTCACGAAGAGTATGGTATCATTTTGGAAGATTTACATGATGAAAACGTGCTTACCCAAAATGGAATTTTACAGTTTATTGATACGGTCTTTTACTTAACTCCAGCTTTTTTCAATACTGAACAATGAAATACTTAAATATTAATTTCATTCAAGTAGCGATTTATGTTTTTGCAAAAAAAAATTATGGTAAGTTAACTTAAACGGTGAAAGGTCTGGTCATTCAATTCGGAACTTTCAAAAGTAGGGGATAGTTCAAATGATTTACATAACCCTATTCCTAAAAGTTAAATTAAGACGTGGAGCTTCTACTTTTGGCATGGGTGGTAATTGATGCAGCCAATGCTGTTGAATGCTGCCTTGCATTAATAATAAACTGCCGTTTTCTAAATTAAGTGAGATTACTTTTTTGCTTTCTTTATGCTTAAACATGAATTTTCTTTCGGCTCCTAAACTGAGGGAGGCTATGCTGCCGTTGGTTTGTAACTCACTTTCATTATCGCTATGCCAACCCATACTTTCTTTGCCATGATGATATAAATTGAGCAAACACATATTGAATGTTTGTGCTGTTTTTGCTTCAATGATTTGCTTTAATTGCAACAACTCGGTTGTCCAGGCAAGTGCTTGTTTGGTTTGTTTAGAATAGGTGTAGGTTGTTGTATTATCGGCATACAACGCTACTTTTCGGCTGGTTACAATCTTTTTTCCGAACATGAACAGCTCATCATTTTTCCAAGCAACGCTTTGTGTAAGTATTTGTTGCCAATGT
This sequence comes from Bacteroidia bacterium, assembly GCA_044374175.1. GTDB lineage: Bacteria > Bacteroidota > Bacteroidia > UBA4408 > UBA4408 > CAIKXD01. Next base: position 7,693 of record JBILPB010000037.1, read on the forward strand.
TTTGCATCTGCTGCTGAAAACACAGGTCCAAAATAAGATAACTCGCCATCAAAGGGTAAGAGATTTTGTTGAGTATCGTTAGGAAATAATGACATTTAATATATACTTTAAAACAACTCTGCCATCATGCAACGCACGCTACCGCCACCAATTTTTTCGATAGTGGGGATAGCGATAGTCAAAAGCTGATGATGTTTTTTTAGGGCATTTAATTGCGCAACATTCAGCGAATCAAATGCTGTGAGCGACATCACCATCACATTGCAATTTTGAGCATTTTTTAAACAAAGCATATTGCCGGCAAAGTTTTCGAGCTGTTGTAAACTAATTTCAATCACTTCTTTTTTACTTTGTGCAAAACTTTGCAACAATATTTCTTGCTCTGTTTTAGGAATTACTTCTAAGCAAATGACCGCTATATTTGGGCTCAATGCCATGACCACATTGGTATGATAAATGGGCTGTTGTGCCCTGTCGAAGGCATGAAAAGGAATTACTTTAAATCCGGTTTTTGCTTCAAAAATTGTTAAGGCTTCAGCAGATGTTCTTGGAGAAATGGCAGCATAAGCAATTTTAAATTCATGGTCAATGACTAAACTACCAGTACCTTCTAAAAATAAATTCTTGTTTTCTAAATAGCTTAGCTCGATTAATTTTTCGGGATGCTTGCATACTTGTTGTATGATGTCTGTGCGCCTTTCAATTCGCCTGTTTTGGTGCAACATAGGATATAAAATACAAGTACCATCGGTATGTGTGCTGAACCAGTTATTAGGAAAAATAGCATCAGGTTTTTCAGGATGAATAGTATCATTAATTACCAAAACATCAATACCATTTTGCTGTAATTGTTGCACCATGTTATCGAATTCAAATAAGGCAAGTTTGGCTTCTCCCTCATCTTCGAAATGCTGAAAGCTGTTGGTGAGCGCTGTTTCGGTATTGTAGCCAAAAGATGCTGGCCTGATCATTAATATTTTATTTGTAGGCCACATTAAAAATCTTTCAAATGTTCGTATAATTCTTTTACGGGTAAACCCATCACATTAAAATAACTTCCTTCTAGTTTTTCAACGGCTATGAGGCCAATCCAATCTTGTGCACCATAGGCCCCAGCTTTGTCGTAGGGTTTATAATTGCTTAAATAAAATTCAATTTCTTCTTGTGTAAGTGTTTTAAAATAAACGGCTGTGCGCACAAAAAAGGAGACTTGTTTTTGATGGGAAGTAATACTAACACCGGTAAAAACTTCGTGTTGTTTTCCCGAAAGTTCATTGAGCATGCGACAAGCATCTACAAAATCATTTGGTTTGTTAAGCGCCTTGTTATTGAGCCAAACAATGGTATCGGCTGTAATTAATATTTGATTTACACCCAGCCTTTTTATTAAATGATTGGCTTTTAATTTTGATAAGTAAAGCGGTATTTCATGTCCTTTTAAATCCTCAGAAAAATCTTCTTCAATATCGGCTGTGATAGTATCGAAATCAAAGCCTGCTTCTTTTAAAAGTGCTTGCCTGCGTGGTGAAGCTGAACCTAAAACTAAATTGTGTATGGCTAAATGTGGCAGCATGCTAGTAAACTAATAAGTAATAATATAAGGCACTATATATTACGCCAAGTAACATAATTATTTTGAGTGTGCGGCTTGCTTTGTGAAAATGCGTTGGTGTTGTAGCTTTTTTTATTTGAATTAAAAACAAGGTAAATCCGGTTTGAAAACAAACTGCGAAGTATAAAAACGATTTCATATCCAAAGAAGCTAATTGTTTGACTTGAACCATTAATAACAATATCATTTCAATTACTACTAATACGTAAACTACTTTTTTAGCACCACTAATACCATAGGCAATGGGAATGGTGTTACATCCAAATTGCTTGTCGCCAAAATGATCTTCCATGTCCTTTACAATTTCTCTGATCATACTTGTAAAGAAAGCAAAGCCAGCATAAATGGCAACAAATTGCAAAATATGATTGAAGTTTACGCCTGAAAATTGGAGTACAGTTCTATATTTTGTAATCAATACAGGTAACTCATATATAACAACAATCATGGGCACCATGGCTGTTAAAAGCGATGTAACAATGTTGCCAATTAAAAATTGCTTTTTAAAATCGGTGGAGTAAAACCACAGTAGCCCCGTACTTAATAAATGAATGAAACCTAATTTTATTACACCAACACGATAAGCCACATAAAAGCCTAAAGCCACGCCAATCACATTGATTACTGTGTGTAATAACATGGCTTGTCTTCTGCTGATAGATTTTCCCACCACCACTTTATCGGGCTTATTGAAGGTATCGATGCGTGTGTCAAAATAATCATTAATAATATATCCGGCAGCTGCAATGCAAATGGTAGAAAGACTCAACAAGAAAAAATTAAAATGACTCATTTGTAAAATAATACCTAAGTTCATGAACTTAAGCATGCCATTAATTAAAAGATAGCGGATACAATATTGTGTAAAGCCAATAATTAAGAGGTTTTTCCAGCGTATTAATTTAAATATGGCGGGTAACATAAATTTTATTTAAGGAAGAATTTATAAGTAATATTATACATTTTACCACGTATGCGCATCAGCATCTAACCATTTATGTTGGGCTTTCAACACTTGCTCAATCACATCTCTTACACATCCTTTTCCTCCACCATGTTGCGATACGTATAAACAAATTGGTTTAATATCATTGGCTGCATCGGCCGGACAAGTAGAAGCTGAAACATGTTTCAAACATTCCATGTCAGGAATATCATCGCCCATATAAAGTGTTTCTTCTAATGAAATCTGATGCTCAATCAAAAACTCTTGCAATACGGGCAATTTGTGATGCACGCCCATAAATATTTCGGTAACACCTAATAGATTCAATCTTTTTATAACTGCCTCAGATTTTCCTCCACTAATAATTAAAATCCGAATGCCTTTTTTAATGGCCAATTGCAGGGCATATCCATCTTTGATATTTAACACACGCACTTGTTCACCATCATTAAAGCAATGAATAGACCCATCACTAAGCACACCATCAACATCAAACACCATTAATTTAATATTAGGCAATAAGGTTTTAAAATTCTTTTCGAGCATAAAATATTTTTATTGATTTGATGATTGAATGTTTTTAGTAAGTAATTCATAAAGTAACTTTAAAGAAGCATCACTATTAAGCATGTTTAAATGCTTTTCAATAGTGATATCATCATGTCGAACGGCAGGTCCTGTTTGCGCTTTGGCTGGTGATATATAATTAAGTTTATGAATACTCTCCTTAATTAAGGGCAATAACATTTCGGGCGTATGATTATTCGAGGCCATTAAATCAAAGCCAATTTTAATACAATGGTTTGAAAAGTTGGCAGCAAAAACGGCTGCTAAATGAATTTCTGTTCTTTGATTACTATTGATAAAATGCACTTTCATGCCCATTTTAACCGCCAGTTGTTCCAAATAATTTTCATCTGCTTTCTCTTTACTTTCAATGAGTAAAGGAAAATCTTGGTTTGCTGTTTTAATTCCTTTTGTAAAAGTTTGCAGTGGATAAAATACGGCTGCTCTTGCATGCATGTTTAAAGCGGCTAGTTTTATGGCACCTGAAGTGTGAACAACAATTCCTTTTACTTTCGGCATCTCATCTGCAAGCGCTTCAATAGCGCTATCTTTAACAGCAATAAAATATAAATCTGCTTCCTTATTTATTTCCGAAAGTTGAGCTATAGCCTGCGCTTGATAAGGCTTTACGAAGCTTGTTGCTTTTTGTAATTCTGGATGATACACTTGAATAATAATATGATTCATTTGCATGAATCTATCGGCAAAATAGCTGGCTACATTACCACATCCAAGTATAACAATTTTTTGAGTTTCCATTTCTTACACAAATATCAGAAAAAGAAATTCATTTTATGAATTAAGCAATGTTTAAACGTGATTTTTTTAAACGTTCTCTGATGGCAAGCACTGTTCCAATAATCATAACCACACAACCTAACCAAAGGATATTAATGAAAGGAAATACAATGGCTTTAAGGATAATAAACTCTTGGCTTCCCGTATCTTTTTCAGATAAGTCAATATCAATTTTACCATTATCCGGATGTATACTTTTGAAAGATAATTTCACGCCCATGCTCTCTACTTCAGCATCTATAGGGCTTACCATATTTCCTTTGATTAGATAAATGGGTTTCGCGTAAAGCGTTTTATTGTGAATGTCAATAATCTTAAAGGTGGCACCCACTGCAATATCATTAGATCCAAAGTGATGTTTTACGGAATCAACTTCTTTAAAAATATTTTCTAATACGATTAAACTTTTACTCCCAAAAATGGTATCACCAATGGCCATTGTGGCAGAAGCGAATTGCTTGTAGCCATTTTTATCATTATGATTGTGCTCATCCTCTTGCGGTGGCTCCATTTCGGCATAGGTAATATGCGTATAAACATCTTTGTGTAAATAATGCTTGGTATCAGGTTCAGCAGAGTTACCCATGCGCGGATTTGTTTGCACAATTGGGCTTAAAGTAAAAGCTAAATCGTATTTTCCTTTTTCGTTGCGTTTAAAATAATCGATATCGAAATAATGATTTACGCCTTCAATTCTGCGGCCTTTGTAGCTCAAAAAATACTCGCCCATTTGTAAGGTATCATGTTTTGCTAACATGATATTTTCCATGTTATTAAATTCTTTTCCTAGTTTTGAAATATCAATGCCTGAAGTGTTTTGAGAGATGACACGACTTTTGCCCGTGGCAATTAAAGCACCTAATAAAATCATTCCAAAACCAATATGGGCAATTGAAGCACCAGCTTTTCTAATTTCTCCGTTTAATACTTTAAAGATATAATCGATGTTGCTGGTGATGGCTAAAAAGGAAGTGAAAAACAAAGCAATTAAAAATCCATTATATAACTCCAAGGTAAAAACAGCAACCACAGTAGCAACTGCGGCAATAATTAGAGAAACCATCAATTTTTTTAAAGTAGTTTTTAAATCGCTTTGCTTGTATTTAAAAAACTGTGTAATGGCCATCAACAAAGCCACAATAATAGCAAATGGTATTTGCCACGAATTGTAATGTTCTACTGCTTTTGTTGGAGGTGCCAAGTTGCTTCCGAATAATTTATTGATTACAGGAATAGAAGTGGTAAATGTAATTTGAAATGCGGAAACCAATAAAACTAGGGCGCCAATAAACATCCAAAATTCTCTTGAAGTACTGTTGTCTTCTATATTATCAACGTTAATGGCTTTGTAATTTTTGAACAATAAAAACGCTGCAACAAACACATAAAATAACAGGTAAACCAATAATTGTCCGCTCATCCCTAAATCGGTAAATGCGTGAACAGAAGTGTTTCCTAAAATACCCGAACGAGTTAAGAAAGTGGAATATAAAATTAAAATAAAAGTCAATATGATGAGCACGTAAGCAGTGAATAAAGATTGCTTCCTGCTCTTATAAATCAACATGACATGCGCTCCACCAACCATCACTAACCAGGGCACTAGAGAAGCATTTTCTACTGGATCCCAAGCCCAAAAGCCGCCAAAGCTCAACGATTCATAAGCCCAAGCGCCACCCATTAAAATACCAGTGCCTAAAATCATTACACCAAAGTAGGTCCAGGGCAGGGCAGGAGCAACCCATTCGTTATGTTGCTTTTTCCATAAACCAGCCATCGCAAATGCAAATGGAACAAGCGTTGAAGCAAATCCTAAAAATAAAATGGGTGGATGTATCGTCATCCAGTAGTTCTGTAATAAAGGATTTAAACCTCTGCCATCTAAATTGGTAAGATATTCTGGCACCTTCACAAAAGGCAATTCCATGTATTCGGGATGCTCTCTTAAAAGGATAAAAGGATTACTACCTAAATGATAATCGAAAATATAAATACCCAATAACATGGAGGATAAAAACACCTGAACCGTGCTAAAAATGGTCATTACAGGCGCTTCAAATTTTCCAGCTTTTTTAATCAACACAAAACCCAATACCACATGCCAAATCGACCATAATAAAAAACTGCCTTCTTGCCCTTCCCAAAAGCAGGACATCATATAGCGCACTGGTAAAGACTTTGAAGAGTGTTGCCACACATACTGATACTCAAAATAGTGGTTAAAAATAATGTAAAACAAGGTAACCATTACTGCAATCACTGAAAAGCCATGTATGTAAAAAGCAATGCGGCCTATCTTATGCCAACTGTTATTTTCTAGCTCATTTTGGTTGGAAGCAAAATAATAGGCAATGCTTGATAGCAGAGCTGCGGTAAAAGAAAGTACTAATAGTAAATTGCCTAATTGGCCTGGTAAGAGGTGTTCTCCGAGGTATTGAATATCCATTAAATGCGATTAAGTAGCAGAACTGTTTGTGGTTTTTGATGGGTCACTGGTATTGTTGTACTTAGATGGACATTTCATTAAAATTTTATCGGCCACAAAAACACCATTTTCGGCTTTGCCTGTAACCACAATTTGCTCACTCATTTCAAAATCTTGTGGTTTTGCGCCATTGTAAATTACTTTTAACTCTTTGTTTTCGTTGTCTTTGAGATAAAAAACACATCTGTTGGCATTTTGTTGTGGATTATATTCAATGCCTTTATCTTTTACATATTTTCCTACCACATGGTATTCATCGCCTTCATTGGCAATAGCTACATTAAAAGTGGCATAAGTGCTACTATCGGCTACAGTGCCCATAATAGCTGCAATGGAGATTGCAATCACTACTAATATTATAATATGTATTTTTTTCATGATTGAAATTAATTTAAACTACTTTTTTAATTGTTCTACTTCCTTTTTTAGTTGGGATAACTTACTATCTAAATTCAATAAATAGGCCACAATGCCAATAAAAATGATGCAGAGCACGCCAACCACCACATAAATTTTTCCCGAGCTTCTTAGGCCATCTGCCATTTCTACATTTTGTGCAAAACCTTCTGTAAGCATCGCTAATAAAGCCAAAACCAGCAATAATATATTTTTTTTCATTTTAATTATTTTGTATTTTTTCGACTAAAACCTTAAATCCTACACGAAGACTTAAAATCCAAACTGCTAGTAAACTCCAGCCGATAATGGCAGGATAAAATATCATTTTCATATTGCCATCTAAATCATAACCACCAAAACCAGGATTGCCACCGTTGCCGGGATGCAAAGAATCTGTCATTCGCGGGAGCACACCAATAAAAACCAACATCATGGTAAATGCAAAAATATTGTAGATAGCACTTACACGTGCTCTTTTATCTTCATCGGGCAAAGCGCTACGTAAAATAAGATAGGCAAAATAAAATAGCAAACTGATGGCAGCTCCATTTAATTTAGGATCATTTACCCACCAGGCGCCCCAAGTGTTATTGGCCCAAAGAGAGCCTGTGGTAGTACCTAAAACTCCCAACAAGATGCCCACTTTAGCTGCTTCTGAGGAAACAATATCATTATAACGTTGGCCTTTACTTAAAAACTTTACACCATGTACTACCGATACGGCAAGGATAATAATCATTGCAAACCACATGGTTACATGGAAATATAAATTACGTATTGACTCGTGAAGGATTGGTAATGTTGGAACTGGCATCAAAAAACCTGCAATAATGGTATATAAAACCAACACAATTGCTGCAATTTTCCACCACTTTAAATTTGCCATATTTTAAGGTTAAATTTTGACTTTATTGAAAATCAAATTAGTCTTGCCAAAGGTAAGGAAATAATATATAAGACAAACCAACCACCACAATATTAATCAATATTAACACCAATAAATAAGGATAACATATTGAGTTATCAATACCATCTACCGCAAGCTTTGAAACCTTGATTAATGTAATTAAAAATGGGATCAGCATCGGAAAACTTAAAATAGCCATCATGCTAAAATTACCATTGGTTTTTGCAGCAATGGCCGAAACCATGGTTAAAATACTTGAAAATCCAATACTTCCTAATAGCAAGGAAAGTAAAAACATAGGTAAGTTTTGCACCAAATAATTGATGAAAACGGAGTAAAACGCAAAACAAAGTAAACTCATAAAAACCATTAAAATGGCATTGTACACCATTTTAGAAAGAATTACTGTTTGAGGTTTAAGTATAGTATAATAATACAATTGCCGGCCGTTACTATCTTGCACAAAGCTTTTAGAGATGGCATTGATGGATGCAAATAACATGATAATCCAAAAAAGCGCATTCCATGTGGCGGGGTGAATAATGTTTTTGAAGGAAAGATACGAAGTGTACACCGTAGCAATTACGTACAAAAATATGCCTCCTAGCGCGTATTTATTGCGCAATTCTAACTTAATTTCTTTATTGATAAGGAATAACAGCAAATTATTTCATTAAAATAAAAAGGCCTCCTTGCGGGAAGACTTCAATTGGGGTAAGTAATGGGGCTCGAACCCACGACCCTCAGAATCACAATCTGATGCTCTAACCGACTGAGCTATACCTACCATAGTATTTAACATTTCATAAAGTCCTGCTAAATTCGGAGTGCAAAGATAACTATTTTTGAAATCCATCAAATTTATTTTTCAATAAGTTTAATCTAGGTAAAATTTGTTGCCAAAACATAAAGGCAAAAATAATCATAAAAGGTTCGGCATAATAGCGCCACCTAGCACCCATAAAAAACACTAAAGTAAGCGCAATAGACCCTAAAATAGGGATGAGTATGATTGTTTTGTTTATATCCCAATCTTGCATTTTTTTACGAACAGCAAATACAAAATAGCCTAAAAATCCAGCATAAAAAATAAAGTTGATAGGGTTAGGAAATTGATTAAAAGGAAGAAATTCAAAATTTCGAGGAAGAAAAAATAGCATCAGCTTACGCAGTGTCAGTCTAATTTCATCTACAGGGTTTTCTTTCATCCATTGTATAGCCAACTCCTTTCTGGCCTTACCTTCTTCATATTGATTTAATGTTTCAAGATGTGGAATTTTTTGATGACTGTATTGATAAAGTGCTGAATTTTGTAAAAGCCAGTTGCCCATCCAAGAGCCCTTTGCATAAGGATTATGGCCTTGCAAAATCTCATATCCTGTTTGTGTACTTAAAATATAACTGCCATAAAGTAGTTTGTTTTTTTGCAAACTTGGATAATGCGAAACTAAGGCTAATAGTGATATAGAAAGATAAATCAAACTTCTTTGATATTGTTTATTATAAACCAAGAAAACAATTAAAAAAGCAAGTAATGGTGCAAAAATAGCAATGGTTTGTATTCTTAACAGGCTGCTTAAAATAATACATAGTGCCATACCAACCATTTCAAAAACAGATAACTTTTGAGTGAGAGATTTTAATACCCAATAGATGGTCATGATCAATAAAGATAAAACCATTTGTTCGTACCAAAATAAGGTGCCAATGTAATACAGCACAGAAGGAAAAATGCAATAAGCAAAAGTGCTGAAATAGGCCAGTTTTTGCTCCACAAAAAGCAAGCTTAGTTGATAAAAATAAAAAATAGAAAGGCCTAATAGCAATGCTGAAACAATATTACAAAACACAAGCCAGTATCTTTTATGAATATGGTTTTTAAGTAATAAGTTTTCGTATAAAAAAATGGTAAAACTGGCATGGAAGGCAGTGGGTAAGTAGGCGTTTTTTTCAACATCAAAATAAGTATACCCTCTTCCCTTAAAATGATTGGTGGCCACTTCATAATTGCTTTCCTCATCAATATTCATAATAAGGTTAGGGTTGTTGTAAAATAACAACAGTAAACGAATAAGGCCAAAAATTAGCGCTAGATAAACAATTGAGCGATTTTTATTCATACCTTAGAAATGTAGTTTTGAATTGTTTACAAATTAACTTAATTTATTCTAAACTCTTCAGTGAATAGGGAAAGTAATGCAATATCTTTTTTTTGAATGATTCTTTTTTATTTCAATTTTTAAGCGTTTGCCATATTTTTAATAATAATGGTTTAGTTTTGCACTGCATGTTTATTAAAAATTATTCATATGAAGTAGCACGTTTAATGGTGTTATTTTTAATGCTGGTTTCAATTAAAACTGAAGCCCAGATAGATAGTATTAATGATTTTAAACTAGCACTCAACGGCTATATCGAAACCTATTATTTGTATGATTTTGACAATCCAGGTAATCATGATCGACCCAACTTTTATGTGAGCCACGATCGCCACAACGAGCTTAATTTAAATATAGGAATGCTGCGTTTTGCTGCCGAAAATAAAAAGGTTAAAACCGCACTTGCATTAATGACAGGCTCCTATGTAAATGCTAATCTGGCTTATGAGCCAGGTGTGCTCAAAAATATTTACGAAGCAAACGTGTCTGTAAAGTTAAATTCAAAAAAAGATTTATGGTTGCAAGCAGGTATTTTTAATTCACACATTGGTTTCGAAAGCGCTATTGGGGCAGATTGTTATACTTTAAGCAGAAGTATTGCGGCCGATAATTCGCCTTATTACGAAAGTGGTTTGCGTTTAAATTATAAATCTAAAAATACGAATTGGGATTTGAGTTTTTTTGTTTTAAATGGTTGGCAAAGAATACAAAGATTAGATAACAACACAATGCCTTCTTTTGGAACACAAATAACCTATAGTGCAAAAAATACAACTTTTAATAGCAGTAATTATTTTGGAAATGAAGGTACAGATAAACTGCCCACCTGGCGGTATTTTCACAACTTTTACATGGTCAGTAATTTAGGTGCAAGCAGCAAACTTATTGTGGGTTTAGATGTTGGATTGCAGCAATATCCAATTAAATCTAACATCATTTATTGGTGGAGTCCACAAGTAGTTTACCGCTATCAAATGTCAAAAAAGTTTGCTATCGCAGGCCGAATTGAAAATTATTTTGATAAAGATGCAGTGATAACTTTACCCATAAAAAATGCGCAATTGAACGTGATTGGAATGGCTGTTAATTTAGATTACAAAATTATAAACAATGTGCTTTTTCGGATAGAATTCAAACAACTCAACAATAGCGATCAAATTTTTGAGAAAAACAATTCACTTACACACTATAATTCAAGCGTTGCAGGTGCTTTTACAGTTAAGTTTTGATAATTGGATTAATGGGTGTTTTGAATAAAATCCATTAAAAGTTTAGCATTGTATTTATTAGAAAAAGTATGCTCTAGTAAAGCCATTCTGCGTTCTATCAAGCCTTTTGAAATCGGCATATTTTTCAGCAATTCTATTTCCTTAGCCATTTCAATGGCAGAATCTTTAACAATGCATAATTCTTCTAAACCAGTATTTGCAACCATAGGATTATTTACCAAACAATGCCGCCCCGAAAATAAGGCTGCCAAAAGTTTCAATTTAATGCCAGTGGCTTGAAATGTTGGAAGTACATTGATTTGAGCATTAGCAATCAAGGCATTTATATCTTCAGTACTTATATCGCCTTTTAAAGTAATGTGGTTTTGCTTTTTAACCGCCTCCATTAATTCATTAGAGGGCGCGCTGCCAGCAATGATAAGAGGAAAGCTAGTTTTATTAAACACTTCGTTTACCAAAAAGAGTGCTCCTAAATTATTTTCAGCCACAGCTAAATTGCCATGATATAAAGCATAGTTGCCTAGGCCTTCATTAATTTCAACCTTATTGTAAGGATGGAAAGCAGAAACAGTGTAAACCGATTTATAGTTGCGCTTGAAGTGATAAGCATCATTTGCAGAAATGGCCGCAATTAAATTGGCATGCTGGAGCACATGTTCATAAGCTTTAAGCCTTTTAGATTCTTGCCTAAAGTATATTTTTTTTAATACTTTTTTTTCGCTCTGGGCTAAATTAGCATAGTAATCATGCTCGATATTGTGTGTGCGCACAATTTTAAATCTATCCTTTAATCTTAAATCATTTAAAAAATAACAAGAATGCAAGCCTTCAAATAAAATTGGTGCATTGTCAATCAGTAAATTATTTATCAAAGCAGCACTATTTCTGGTATTTACAATATAAGGAAGCTTGCTCAGCATTTTGCTTAAACTCATATTGCGCTTGTAGTAATGCACTTTTACACAATATTTTTCAAGTTCGGGTAGTTTCCCACGGCCGTAATCAAAACAATGTAATGTTATTCCGCAACCAAGCTCATGCAAAGCTTTCAACTTATAAAATACATCAATTACGCCACCATAATTGGGAGGGTAAGGCACGTCAAATGAAATAATATGTAATTTCTTTGAATTCAAAATTTTAATAAAGGCTGCAAAAGTAATATCTACCGCAAATAATCGAAATAAAAAAGCAATATTATCTTAACAAATAAGGTAAATAACTATACTTGCACTTAATTTATGAACATTTTACACGTAATACCATCCCTGTCAAAAGGCGGTGCCGAGCGCATTACCATTGATATTTGTAACACGCTGGTTGCCCATGGGCATAAAGTAATGTTGCTGAGTATGAGTGAGGTAAATGCATATAGTTTTATCAAGTTTCAATTCGAATTCCGACAAACGTACTCAACAGTAGTTCCTTCAATTACTGGTAAATCTCTTGTCGAAACAGCCGATTATGAGCAAATTATTGATGAGTTTAAACCAGAAATAATTCATTCACATCTTTTTTTGGCCGAAATGCTTACACGCTTCAAAACCCGAAAAGGAATAAAATACTTCACCCATTTGCATGATAACATGCCACAGTTTGAAGCATTAAGTTTATCAAAATTAAATAAGCAAAAGCTCACTAATTTTTTCGAAAAGCAAATGATGTTAAAACGCTATGAACGCTGTAATAACAAGTTTGTAGCCATTTCTAAAGATGCCTTCGATTATTTTTATGAAAATCTTGGTCCTCCATTAAAACAAAACATACATCTGCTGCACAATGCCATCGACTATCATCGTTTTTACAGAGGCAACAGAACATTCGCACACAGCACTGGCATTACTTACAAGTTGGTAAGTGTTGGAAGTTTAGTAGACAAAAAAAATCAGCAGTTTTTAATTGATATTTTAATAGAATTATTACCGCTTTTTCCTAATTGTCATATCGATGTTTTGGGCGATGGGCCCAACCATGGCAAGCTTGTAGAAAAAATTAAAAGGTATAATTTGCAAGAGAAAATTACCCTTCATGGCAATGTAAATAATGTCGAAGAGTTTTTACATAACGCACATTTATATATTCATCCTGCCACCTACGAACCATTTGGTTTAGTGTTGATCGAGGCCATGGCAGCTGGCTTAGCTTGTGTTTGTTTAGATGGCAGAGGAAATAGAGATGTGATTGAACATGATAAAAACGGTTATATTTTTAAGGATCAAAACCCTAAACTATTTGCACAAACCATCCTTCAGTTGCTCAACAATCCAAGTAAATTGCAGCAAATGAGTAATTTCTCCATCAACTATGCCGCCAATTTCGATATGCCTTTGTACATTAATAGGTTGTTAGATTTATACAATTTAGAAAATTAAAATTGTTGAAATCCTAAATTAAATAACACCAGAATTAAAATTATCTGCATGCTTTTTTTAGTAGATGAACAAAAAAAGCGGCCTATCCTTTGAATAAGCCGCTTTTTAGTAATCAATTTTTTGTATTTTACTTCACTATTTTTCGGGTAATGCTCTCTTTGCCATTGTTCAACATAATAATGTAAATACCTTCAGCGATTTGATCTATTGGCAATTTAACTTTACCATTTTTACCTTCAAATTGTTGCGATGCTGCTACTTCCTGTCCTAGTGCATTAGTAAAACTAATGTTAATAGTAGTGTTTTCGGCAAAGTTAAATACTGCGTAATACACTCCATTTAGTAATTTAATATCCATACTGCTTGTAGCATCTGCACCATTAATAACATTAAGTACCATTGTTTCAGCAGCACTACATTCATCGTTTTGATTATACATTGTAACAGTATAATTCCCAGCCTCTTTGTATTGATGATATACCGTTGTAGCTTCAGTAGCACCAGTGCCATCTCCAAAATCCCAAGTAATATTATTGCTTTTTGAAATATTTGTTTTAAACGAAACTACAGCATTTGTTTCAATTTCTCTGGCACTTACATCAAATAAAGCATTTACTTCTTTAGCTGCCGAAATGTTTATCGTTTGATTCATATTTCCACAAATTGTTGCATTTGGGTAGCTTAGTTGATAGGTGCCTTTGGTTAGTTTATCAAAAGTATACGTATTGTTAATGGTTGCTTCCTTTATTAAGTTGCCATTTATATCTTTTAATTGTACGTCACATGCTGTGCTCGATGGGTTGTTTATAGTTATACTTCCATCATGGTTATTATTGCAGCTGGCTTCAATTACTGTTTTGGGCAGTGGTGTGCTAATATGGATAATAAAACGAGGTGCTTTAAATCCAACTACTGCATTAAAATAATATAAACCATTTTTTTCTAACGTGGTTTTGTTGCCATTGTCTAAATCTTCTATTACAAAACAACTGCCTTCTGTAAAGCCTTCTATTCCATTCCAACTTAAGTTATACATTCCATTGCTGCCCACTGTTACTCTAATAGGAATGCTCATGCTTGTGCCGTTTATTGGCAAGCAGTTAATTGATAAATCTTTGTTATTGTTTATACTGCTAATTGATGGGTTACTTGGGTCGTTGCTAAAGATTTTCTTTGCATCATAGCTTCCATCAAAATTTTCAGTTGCATTTTCATTTAAATGAATCACCATTTCATCAGTTACATTATCGCCATTCACCTTTAAACGTAATACATTGGCGGGGTCTTCTTCTTTTATCAATACAGGATTGGAGTTTGTTTTTGCAGTTTCTTGTATGTTTAATACAGGGCTTGAACCATTGGTTTGTATAAAAAATCCTTGCGAAGAAGCAATAAATCTTGAACCACCATTTGTAGAGATACCGCCTACAAAACTTGCGTACTGGCCATTATCGGCTTGGTAAATGTAAATAGCATTGTTTATGTTGGTTTTGGTCCAATTTGGAGATAACC
>JBILPB010000159.1:0-6570 GCA_044374175.1 Bacteroidia bacterium
AACTCGTGAAGCTTGCAATTGGTGCTGGATTGTTTCCAAAGGTAATACTCCAGTTGATTAAGGTGCCATCATCTTGCGCATAGCTATCAATAATAATGAGTTTCCAAATGCCAATGCCACTTTGGCTATTGTTTAATGTACTTAAATTTATTGTAGGTTTAAAGGTGCCTGTGAAAGGCGCATTTTGTGTTATAATGGAAGTTGCAGCATTGCTGTTTAAACAGGTATTTGTAAAATTATCATCTCCACTGCCAATGCTCGAAAATAAGGTGATTATAGTGCCATCAGGCGATTGAAGGTTTACAGTTAAATCAGCATCATAGCTGTGTGTGGCATTCAGGCAAATTTGTTCAATACCAAATGTAGCATCAATTGGGCTTGACAAAAGACTTGAAACATAAATATTAAAAGTTGAAGTACTTGCATCTACAATTGGACCGCCTGTGCCAGAAAACGTTTGTGCTTTTGCGAGCAGGGAGGTGAGGAGGATGAGGAGTATTAATTTTATTTTTAAAATGAATTTTGGCATTTTGGGTTTAAATATTTGAATAGGATAGTTTTGCAACACCTCGTTTAATTAGTATAGAAAAATGGACTAAGGTGGTAAATATATTCATAGTTTTTCCTGTCAAATTTAATTCTTAATAAATTTTGAAATAAATTGTTTATCCCCTTGCATAATTGTAATAAAGTATATACCGCAATTTAATGAGGTTATATTAATTTCATTTTTGCTGTTATTGATTGTTGTTGAAAGAACTATATTTCCTGTTAAATCTGTAATTATTATAAAATATAAGTTCGAATTTTCAGTGACATGAATATTAATAATATCTTTTGCCGGAGTTGGAAAAATTTGCACGTTATCATTCTCGAACAATGGTGACATAGCGGTGCAAACATCAACAAAAAAAGTATCAATCGCTTGCGTGATGCAAAGGTTAGTATCTTGATAGGCATAGGTTACCACATTTATATTTGGCAATGACACGTTTGGAGTAAATAAACCATTTGACACTCCTGAGCCGCTATATGTGCCGCCATTTGGCGTTCCACCAGTTATTTGAAAAGAAGGGTCAGAAGCGCATAACCATGTATTTGCTTGTGGGGAATTAAATGTAACCCCAGTTGAGGGAAATGTGTTAACTGTTATTGAATTTGTTGAAGCAATGAGTGGCGTATTACAAACTCCTGGGGTATTACTGTATGCTGTAATATTAAGAGTACTGTCAACCGCAAAGAATAAAACGGAATCAGCAGTGTTAGTGATTATTCCATTAACTGACCATAAATAATTTGTTTGGTTGTTTGCTAAATTTAGGCTTGCAGTAATTTGAGTTTGGCTTCCACTGCAAACCATGGTATCTGTTGCTGATAATATCAATGAAGTGGGAGTTGGATTCAATGGTATAACTATTACAGTAATAGTATCAGAAACAATTGTCCCATTATTAATTGACACATAATATACTCCGTTATTTGCCACATTAATATATTGAGTGGTGTCACCTGTATTCCATAAATTTCCTGCAGGATAACCGCTGTTGAGTAGGAGTGTATCGCCCTGGCAAATAGTTAATGTGTCATTGCTAAGGTTTAAAGATTGGTTTATTTTCAGTAAGTATAACTCACCAGATACATTAGTCACAATTGGGGTTAAGTTCATTTGATCTGGGCCAAAATTAAAATCTACAGTACTATTAAATGCTCCTCCTAAGAAAAGACTTTGATTGTAATTGTTTAAAGTATATGAGTAATCATTTCCGACACCACCAAGTGACTTTACCCAGCTTTGATTTCCTTGTTGATCCAATTTTGCTAAAAATATGTCTTCATTTCCATTTGATTGCAATATATACGGATTTAGATTGTTCCCAAAATTGACAATACTTCTGAAATTACCTGAAAAATAAATATTCTCATCAGTATCACTGGTCAGGCAATAACCAGCATCATTCAATGTTCCACCAAAGGATTTAACCCAACTAAAATTACCATTTTCTAATAGTTTAAAAATAAAAATATCTGAGTTACCTAGTGAAGTTTTTGATGCAATGCCAGCACCAGGATCAAAATCGACAGTTCCAATGAAGGATCCTGTGCAAAGTATATCACCTGATGGGGTGACATGGATACTTGCAGGTTCAATATCTAAGTATTGATTTGCCCAAATAAAATTACCAATACTGTCAAATTTAGCAATGTAATGCCCTGTGCCATTTAGCAAATATGTTGTTGTGTCAGGGTCTAAATCAGTAACCCCATTGAATTTGTTTAACACATAGCTATATCCGTTTGAAGTTAATGCTATCACTGAAAAAGAATTTGGAACAAAACTACCAATGCTTTTTACCCATTGAAGTTCCAAATTACTGTTTATTTTCATTAAAAAATTTTCAGGGTCATTTGAACTTAAATTGAATTGGGTTGAATCGAAGTCGAAATCGACAGTGCCACTGTATTTTCCCGTTAAATATAAATTATCATCTGTATCAATATTTATATCGATTATAGAGGGCAATACAAATCCAGATGTTAGCTCAAGCGTTTTTGCAGAAATTAAAATGCCATCATTATTTGTTTTTAAAATAAAATAGCCCGATCCAGGAATTGTGTCATTTTCATAATAGAACTCATTTGATTGATAATAACTAGCAAGGCACAGAAAATAGAGGTTCCCTTGCGTGTCTATTTTCATTTTTGTGTTATAAATGTAATTGTCATTTACAATTGTTTTAACCCACAAAAAGTTTTTATTGGAGTCTAGTTTCACCACAAACATAGCCTGAATTGAGTTTATTGGAGACATTTCTATAGCTGTTCCTGGCCCTGGATCAAAATCTACATATCCACCAAAATTTCCAGCATAGAAAATATTACCCTGTTGATCAACAACAGTGCTGTTTACAAAAGATCTATATAAAGTGGTGCTATTTTGAACCCATTCAAATTGTGGTGTTTGCGCATTTAAGTTTAGGGATAAAATGCAAATAGTAAAAACTAGAAGCCATTTTGTTTGCTTAGTTAAAATCGATATTGCGTAAGCTTTTTCCATGGGTCTATTTTTTAAGTGGAAAATAAAATTGAGAGATGAAACGATACTCAAATATAATAAAATATTGCTATGAGTGCAAATTATGTTGTTCTATAAAGAGCATGGAGCTTTACATTTTATTAATTTGTTACCGATCAAAATAATTGAATGTTAAACATTATGAGTGCAACTTTAACAAAGTTCCGAACTTTGTTAAAGTTGCACTGCTGCACAAGGGATATAAGCGGTTATCCTTTTTGTTTGACTGCGGGCAAATAAAAAGATAATAGCGGTTAGCCCGACCTTAATTTGACAACACTTTGGTAAATTAAGGATGTGCCCCAAAAATAATTTTGAAATTTATTTGGAGATTCATATTTCATTTGTAGCTTTGTACCGCAAAGTACTTTTAATAAATTGAAATAAGCAATGAACAAAGAAACAGATCATTTAGCACAGCTACAGCAGATAAGAGCGCTGATGGAGCGCTCATCACGTTTTATTTCTTTAAGTGGCCTCTCGGGTGTGTTTGCTGGTGTGTTTGCACTGCTGGGTGCCTTGGCTGCTTATTTTTACTTAGGTAATAATATTAATATGACTTCATATTTTGATTATCCTGTCAATTCAAGTGTGGAGCCTAATAAGGAGGTACTTGGTTTTTTTGTGATTGATGCCTTACTGGTTTTAGGCGCTTCTTTAACTGCTGGTTTATTGCTTACATGGAGAAGTGCAAAGAAGAAGGGGCAAACCATTTGGGATGCTACCGCAAAAAGGTTATTGATTAATTTATTGATTCCTTTGGCAGCAGGTGGGATTTTTTGTTTGATATTGTTAAAGCATGGTTTAATTGGTTTGGTAGCACCAAGTACTTTAATATTTTATGGATTGGCTTTGCTGAATGGCAGTAAATATACTTTAGATGATATTAGATATTTGGGTATTTGTGAAATTATTTTAGGACTTTTGGCCGCCATTTATATTGGTTATGGTTTGCTTTTTTGGGCCATTGGATTTGGAGTGTTACACATTGTATATGGTTTGCTGATGTACAATAAATACGAGCGATGAAAAATTTTATTGAGGATTTAAATAAGGCGTTTGAGAGTAGGATCAGGCTGGGCATTATGTCGGTGCTGATGGTAAACGATTGGGTAGATTTTGGCACTTTAAAAGAGATGTTACAAGTTACAGATGGTAATTTGGCGAGTCATATTACAGCCTTGGAAAAAATGGAATATATAAAAGTGCAAAAGCAATTTGTAGGTAAAAAACCGAATACCAGTTATGCGGTAACTAAGGCGGGTAAGAAGGCCTTTGGCAATCATTTGGATGCCCTTGAAAATTTATTGAAGAAGAGAAACTGATTTTTTTTATACATACACTTTGAAATACAAAGTACTTTTGAATTAAGAATTAATAATTGAGAATTAAGAATGAATATTGAATAATGGAGGAACTTATGATTAAAATAAATAAAGAGCAAAATGTGGCAGGTTCGCTACAGATAGTCAATGATATTATTGGAGTAATTGCTTTTATTCCAGCCGTGCTTTGTTGGCTTTGTACCCTACTTTTTTTTACAGAATTTAATGATGAACATTTATTTTTTTTTCTAAGTTCTTCAGCTTTGCTAATTGTATTTTATGGCTATACGATTTGGAGTCCGCGCATCTATTTATTTGAAAGTTATGATATGAATACCAGTTTTGTGTATTGGATCATTGTAATACTAACCAATTTACTTACAGGTTTTCTTTTTGTAATCATATCGTGTTGGCAGATGGCCATTGTACCTGCCATTCCATTTCTTTTTGCAGTATATGGGTTAATTATGCATTTAAAATTAAAATAAAATAAACAAAATCATGAAGCAAATAAAGAGCTACAACAATTTGGAAAATAAAATAAAGTCTATGTTGATTTTATTCATCATATTTCTTGTATTAAGCGGTGTTACAGCTTTCCCATTAGAACAAGAATTGCGTTTTTTATTAAGTATAAAAGATTACTTTCCAAATACAGTTGCAAGTTGGTTGCAGACAGTGGCTATTGCCATTATAGATACCAATACAAAATATCCTTTTATGAGTTATGGTACCGATTGGCTGGCCTTTGCGCATTTGGTTATTGCGGTTGCTTTTATTGGTCCATTGCGTGATCCGGTGCGCAACATCTGGGTGATACAATTTGGGATGATTGCTTGTGTAATGATTTTTCCATTGGCCTTTATTTGCGGTGCCCTGCGTCATATTCCCTTATACTGGCAGTTGATTGATTGCTCTTTTGGGGTATTTGGTTTTATCCCGCTTTACCGCTGTTACCATTGGATTAAACAATTAGAATTACTTACCTTAAATAAATAATGACATGAAAAAAAATGATTGGATTTTGCTCATCAGTGCCTTGCTATATAGCTTTTTGTTTTACCAACAAAGTGCAGGCATTAATTTTTTAATTTTTACGATCGCACTTCTAGTAGGATTGTTAATTAAAAAGAAAGAATTATTTAATTCACATACATGGAAAATGGCTGCACTAGGCAGTTTGCTTTCGGCAGGATGCTTAGCATTTTATGGCAGCAATTTGGCTTTAGTAGCTAATTTAATTTCGTTGAGTATATTATCTGGATTGAGTATAAGCACGAAATCTTCGGTGGTGTTTTCCTTGCTTTTTTCGGCATTTTCTTATGTTACGTCATTCATTTTTATGTATTTAGATTGGATAGAACCCAAACAAAAAGAAAGTAATTTAAGCAGCAATGGCACCTTTAAAAAGTTTTTATTGATCAGTATTCCAGTATTAATTACTGTTTTATTTTTTCAATTGTACAGGGCTTCAAACCCACTTTTTAATGAGTTTGCAGCTAAAGTAAATTTCAATTTTATTTCATTGAATTGGATTGCTTTTACTTTGGGTGGCTTTTTATTGTTATATGGTTTTTATTATCATAAACAAGTGACCGAATTGGCTGCCTTTGATGAAAATGGCCAGGTGAATTTAACAGCAAGTCCACACGAACCATTTAGCTTATTTGGAAAAGAAATTGATTTGAATGATGAAAATTTCTCAGGGAAAATAATGTTCTTATTGTTGAATGTGCTTTTGTTGTTGGTGAATTTGCTCGATTTTAATTTTATATTTATTAATCGTCAGTTGCCTGCAAATATGACTTACTCGGAATTTGTGCATCAAGGTACAGGCACGGTGATTGCTTCTATTGTGGTAGCCATTAGTATTATCTTATTTTATTTTAGATCGTCACTCAACTTTTATGCGCAAAGTAAAACCATTAAAATATTAGCTTATTGCTGGATTGTGCAAAATGTATTGATGCTTATTTCTACTGCTTTTCGTAATGATTTGTACATTGCTGAATATGGTTTAACCTATAAACGCATTGGCGTATATGTATATTTATTGCTTGCTGCTATAGGATTGGTAACCACCTTTATAAAAATACTAAAGTTAAAAAGCAATCATTTTTTATTCAGAAGCAATGGTTGGTTGTTTTATGGGGTGTTGATTATTACTTGTTT
>JBILPB010000160.1:0-6566 GCA_044374175.1 Bacteroidia bacterium
AATACTTCACGCGTTAAAATACCCCAATGATAAGCTAAATCAACATTCGAAAGGAATTTTAATGCTAAAGCCAATTCGAGTAATCCTAAAACAACTTTTACTGAATTGAGCCAACCACCTGATTTTGGCAAAGAATTTAACCAACCTGGAAACGCAGCAAATAGGCCAAAAGGTAAAGCTAAAGCTGATGAAAAACCTATCATACCAATCGTAGGATTAATTACATTACCTCCCACAGCAGCTTGCACTAATAAGGTACCTATAATTGGACCTGTACACGAAAAGGAAACTAACGACAAAGTAAAAGCCATAAAAAAGATTCCAAGTAATCCTCCCTTTTCGCTGGCAGTATCTGCTTTGTTTACCCAACTGCTGGGCAAAGTAATTTCAAATGCTCCCAAAAAGGAGGCCGCAAAAACAACGAAAATAATAAAGAAAGCCAGGTTTACAATAGCGTTACTCGCCATGGCATTTAAGGCATCTGGCCCCAAAGATAATGTAATTACCATACCTAAAGTAACATAAATTAATATGATAGAAAGCCCGTAAATAAAAGCATTCATCAATCCTTTTTTTCTTGTACCACTGCTTTTGGTAAAAAAACTTACCGTTAATGGAATCATTGGAAACACACATGGTGTTAACAATGCAAGCAAACCGCCTAAAAATCCGGCAACAAAAATGGCCCAGGCGCCTTTATTTTCAGGCTTTTCTTCAGTATCAGCTTTTACAATGTCTTGTGTGTTATTAACCGTAACAACTTCATTCTTTGTAGCAGTATCGTTGTTTGATGAGTCTACTTTTGAAGGAACAATAGCGGCTGTATTATTAGTTGTTATTTCTGCCTTTTTTTCTTTTGCATCAATGCATGGCTTACCTGATGCTGAAGTAATTTTAAACTCAAAATCTACATCCTCGGGTGGTAAACATTTAGTTTCATCACACACCATAAAGTTAAGATAACCCTTTACCGAAAATGCTTTTAAATTATTTATTTTTATCTTTTGTTTGAAACTAGCCTCATTCGCAAAAAACTTTAATTTCATTTCAAAGTTTGGGTCGTACTCTTCAATAGGTTTACCTTCTAAAACTTTTCCTTGTAATTGAAAATCGCTACTTTTTTCAAAATTAAAAGTTGTGGCTACTGGCCCATCATTTCCATCCAAAAATTGTGAATATACATGAAATCCTTTATCGATTTTTGCTTTAAAAATTAACTCTGCCTCACAGTCATTAATGCGGTTTACACTAAAACTCCACTTTACTGGTTTTAGTATTTGTGCATAAGCTGTATTAGCAATAAGTAATAATAAAAGGAGTGAACCTAAGGTTCTCAAAAAATAGGGCTTTATCATAAGTGTAATTCCTTAATTATGCAACAAACCTAAGGGTTTTGCAAGAATATTACACTAATAAAGGATTAAAAATTGCTAAATAAAACTTAATTAGTCTCTAATACTTTAAGAAGCTCGTCTAATTTAGGAGTGAGGATAATTTCAGTTCTTCTGTTTTTCTTACGCGCCTGAGCCGTATTTTCGGTATCTATCGGAAAAAATTCGCCATGACCTGCAGCAGTTAATCTTTTGGCATCAACAGTACTGTGCGAGGTAATTAATTTTACGATGGAGGTTGCTCTCAGTACACTTAAATCCCAATTGTCTTTTATTCCACCACTTGTACTTGAATAGGGAACATTGTCTGTATGTCCCTCAACCAGAATATTGATATCTGGATTTTGCTCCAACACTTTTGCTAAACTTTTTATCGCCTCTGCCCCTTTGGCATCAACAGAAATACTGCCACTAGCAAACAATAATTTTTCTTCTAATGATACATATACTTTACCATTTTTTTGTTCCACTGTTAATCCATTATTTTGAAATCCAAGCAGTGCATCTGTAACCTTTGTTTTTAAAGCCTTTACTGTTGAATCTTTTCTAGCTAAAATTGTTTGAAGCTCAGTTAATTTTGCCTCTCTTGCTTTCAATGCTTCTTGAGATGTTTTTAAATCCTCATTTAATTTATCTAAATTTGTTTTACGATTTTCTAATTCTTGTTTGGCAATTTTTAATGCATCTTGCTCGCGTTGTAATTGTTCTTGTGATAATTGATAATTAGTTACCAGCATTTTATTTTCATTGGCATTACCTTCTAAAAGCTCCTTGTTTTTAGATAAAAGTAATTCGTAAGTCTGATTGAGTTTATCGTAATTTTTAGTAAGCAATCTCAATGAATTCCCCATTACCATGGTATCATTTTGTAAATTGGTAACTCTACGTTTTAAAAGTTGTACATCATTTTCACACTCGGTAAGCTTAGTTACTGTGTTGAGGGAATTGGCTTTAATATCAGCTAACTCTTGTGCACACTTTTTTTCCTTGTCTTTTAATTCTTCAAACTGCCTTGCCGGCACACATGATGATACATAAATCATCACTATGGCCACAGGTGCTAAAAATTTAATTTTTTTCATAATTTCTAAGTTTTTCTGGTTGAAGGAAATCATCATATCAAATGCAAAATTTAAACATTTCTTGCGCTCATTTTCCTAACAAAATACTTATCAAAAGTAAATTTTGTTGCAATGTTTAAAGATACCGTTTTTTTTAATTAATAACAAATGAATGTGTATAGCACAGCAAACAGGAATTTGAAAAGAATCATTAATTTATGTTAAAGGTGTAACGTTTAAATGATGATGGCGTAAAGGTCATTGCTATTCAGTAATTGAATAAAATTATTGTTCACCACCATCGCAGCATAGTGGCTATTGCATAATCAAAATTAATAATATTAATATTTCGCCTATAACTAACATCTACTTGTTTATAATTATAACTTAATCGCATCAAGTATGCCCTCAAGTAAAACTACTTTAGCGTTAATATAAAATTTACAAGCACTATGTTGTTATCATTGATTTTGCAAATTACCGAAGGTGTTACAAATACCGCAGTAGCTATTCCAGCAGCAGCTGAAAAAGCCCCAAAACAAGCTACTTTATCTTTGCTTGATTTAATCCTCAAAGGTGGTTATATCATGATACCAATTGGCATTTTGTCAATCATTAGTATTTATGTGCTTATTGATAAATTAATTGCGGTTAAGAAAGCAGGAAAGGTTAATAACGATTTCATGAATAATGTAAAAGATCAAATTAGAAAGGGGAATCTTGATGAAGCAAGTAATGTATGCAAGAGCAATCCCTCTGCTATTTCTACTGTAATTAATAAAGGTATTTCGCGTATTGGAAAACCGATAAAAGAAATTGAAAGTGCGATGGAAAGTGTTGGAAAACTAGAGGTTGCCAAAATGGAAAAAAACATGAGTATTTTGGGCATTGTTGCAGGTATTGCACCTATGTTCGGATTTATTGGAACCATCATAGGAGTTATTAAAATTTTCTATGACATATCTTTAGTTGATGATATAAGTATAAGTTTAATTTCTAATGGTCTTTACCAAAAAATGATTACAAGTGCTGCGGGATTGGTAGTTGGAGTATTTGCGTTTGTAAGTTATCACTACCTGAATTTATTAATCGACCGTTCAATTTACAAAATAGAAGAGGCTTCAGTTGAATTTATTGATGTTTTACAAGATCCCAAAGCATGAACCTAAAACGAAATAGAAAAAGATTTGAGGCAGAAGTTGGTGCATCAAGTATGAGCGACATCATGTTCTTTTTGATGCTATTTTTCCTCATAGTGTCAACTATGGTTAATCCCAGTGTAATAAAGTTAATGTTGCCAAAGGCAAGTTCTTCTAACACTGTTAATAAGCAAAAAATTATATTAGAAATGTCGCTTGATAAACAGTATTCTTTGAATGGACAGCGTATTGCTTTTGAGGAGATTGAACCAAGATTAACCGCAGCCACTTTAGGTAATGAAGAGTCTACAGTAGTATTACGTATCGATAACGGATTAAGTGTACAAGATCTAGTGGATGTATTAGCCATTGGCAATAAGCTCAAAGTAAAAATGATTATGGCTACGCAAGCGCCTAAATAATTTGAACGCAATTATGGAATTAATTTAATAATGGCATCCAATTAAAAAATTTTAAGATGTCGAATCAGGATACAAGTAAAAATAAATTAATGGCTTTGGGTGGAACTATTGTGTTTCATGCATTGCTCTTTTTACTTTTTATATTGATTGTATTTAAAACACCCATTCCTCCATTTCCAGAAACAGGTGGCAATGGTATCGAAGTTAACTTTGGCACTTCCGAAGATGGAATGGGAGAGGTGCAACCCGAAGAATTAGCAGATGCCTCTACAACAGCATCAACTGCCGAAGAAGTGGCCGACCCTCCCATCGAAATATCAACGCCTGTTCGTCCTTCAGCCAAGCCAATTCTAACTCAAGAAACAGAAGAAGCGCCCACTGTTACTAAGGTTGAGCCTACTGAAAATGCTTCAAACAATACCGCCACTGAACCTATTCCAGAACCTAAAAAAGTAAATACTAAAGGTTTATATCCTGGTAAGAATAAAGCGGGTGGGAGCACAGCCCAAGGCGAAGGTGAAACAAATAAACCTGGTGATCAAGGTGTAAAAGATGGAAGTAGAGATTCAAAATATCATGGCCCTGGTGGAGGCAGTGGTGATACACCTGGTAATGGAACAGAAGGCCCAGGAGGTGAGGGAAAAGGTGGTCCGCGTTATTCATTAACCAATAGAAAAGCTAATAGTATTCCTATACCCAGAGCAGCCTTTCAGGAAGAAGGAAAAGTGGTAGTTGAAATTACAGTAGATAAAAATGGCAATGTAATAAAAGCAAAACCAGGGGTAAAAGGCTCTACCACATCAAACCCAAATTTACTTGATATTGCACGCAGAGCAGCCATGTCAGCCAAGTTTAATCCTTCTTCTGATGCTCCCGAAGAGCAAAAAGGAACAATTACCTACAACTTTATTCTAAAGTAAAAGCCTGTTATGGCCATCACTTATCTTCAGGCTTTAGATTATATGTACACGCATTTGCCCATGTTTCAGCGCATAGGCAGTGCTGCATACAAAGCCAATTTAGATAATACCTGGACCATCTGCAATTTATTAAATAATCCACAAAATCATTTTAAAAGTATACATATAGCAGGTACCAATGGCAAAGGTTCTACCAGTCACATGTTAGCTGCCGCCTTTCAGGAAGCAGGCTATAAAACGGGTTTATACACCTCACCTCATTTAAAAGATTTTAGAGAGCGTATTAAAATTAATGGAAAAATGATTTCCAGAAATTATGTGGCCAACTTTGTAGAGCAATATAAGCAGGACTTCAATCGTATTCAACCTTCTTTTTTTGAAATGACGGTCGGATTGGCTTTTAAATACTTTGAAGACAAAAATGTCGATATCGCTATCATCGAAACTGGCCTGGGTGGCCGCTTGGATAGCACTAATGTGATAAATCCTCTAATGAGTATCATTACCAATATTAGTATGGATCACATGGCTTTGCTCGGAAATACCTTGCCATTGATAGCAGCAGAAAAAGCTGGAATCATTAAATCAAACACACCCATCATTATTGGGGAAACGCAAGCAGCAGTTAAATCGATATTTGTTCAAAAAGCAAAAGAGAATAAGGCAAAAATTTATTTTTCAGATAAACAATTTGTAGTATCAAAACATAAACAGAGCGGCTTTTTACAAGTAAGTCATCAACATAAAATATATTTTGAAAAACTGAATCCGCAGTTAAAAGGAATTTATCAGAGTAAAAATATTGCAACAGTATTACAAGCTATAAAATTAGCAAATAGTTTAGGATACAAAATTACTAAAACCCAAGCCAAATCTGCTATTCAAAAGGTTGTTGACACTACTGGTCTTTTAGGAAGATGGCAAATATTACAAAACAAACCACTTTGTATAGCCGATACCGGGCATAACGAGGCTGGCATCAAAATGGTGTTGCAACAAATAAAGCAAACACCACATCAACAATTGCACTTTGTGTTAGGTATGGTTAACGACAAGGATATCAGTAAAATTTTGAGTTTATTACCTAAAAATGCAAGCTATTATTTCTGCAAAGCAAACATACCAAGAGGTTTAGATGCAAGTGAATTGTCACAACTTGCTTCAACATTTAAACTTAAAGGTAATATTTTTAAAACGGTAAAAAAAGCCTACAACGCAGCAAAAAAACAAGCAAAAAAAAATGATTTAGTATTTGTTGGAGGCTCCACATTCACAGTTGCTGAAGTTGTTTAATTTCGAAATTGGTCATTGGATCGCATCCCAGCAAACTGAAAATAAGCCCTCAGCGCAAAAATCTGTCATTGGTTTGCGTCCTAGCAAACCAACTATGTGCCCTTTAATCTATAATTGGTATATACCCTAAAAACCAACAGCAAGTCTTCAAAACAAAACGTTGTCATTGGTTTGCGTCCTCGCAAACTAACTATGAGCCGTTTAATCTATAATTTATGATTGGTATATACCCTAAAAACCAACAGCAAGTCTTCAAAGCAAAACGTTGTCATTGGTTTGCGTCCTCGCAAACCAACACTGAAGCCTTTAATAAAAATCTTATCTAAAAAATTAGTTTAAA
>JBILPB010000038.1:0-22654 GCA_044374175.1 Bacteroidia bacterium
ACTGCAACTCTTTGTCTTTGTCCACCCGAAAGTTCATTAGGTTTGTGCTTAACGCGATTTGCCAAACCAACATCTTCCAATGTTTTTAGCGCTTTCTGCTCGCGTTCAAGTTTTCCGAGCCCGGCATAAATCAATGGTAAAATAACATTGTCTAATGCGGTAGATTTAGGCAATAAATTAAACGTTTGAAAAATAAAACCAATTTCTTTATTTCTAATTTGAGCCAATGCATTATCGTCTAACACACTCACATCGGTGCCGTTTAAAATATATTGTCCCGAAGTTGGCGTATCCAAACAACCTAGCAAATTCATTAAAGTAGATTTTCCGGAGCCACTGGGGCCCATCAATGCTACGTATTCATTTTTATTAATATTTAAATCAACACCACGTAAAGCCTTTACTTCTTCGGCACCAATACTAAACGACCTTACTATATTTTTTAATGAAATGATGGGCTGCATAAATTATTTTAAGGTAGCTAATGTAATATTTTTATTCATTTTATCTTGAAAACTTCAAGAAAAAAATTTATACTTAATGACTTAAGTTTATGGATGGCCATAGATAATATTGTATAAAATAATTGTCATTAACACATTTTTTGTATAAGTTCGCTTTTTCAAAACACACATTATGAAAAATAAATTACTTTTTTTAAGCGTTCTATTGATTACACTCCTAAGTTTTAATTATTCTAAAGCAGCCTGCGGCACAGGCGAGTCTGAAATTATTGTAAATATCGTTCCAGATGCCTATCCCAATGAAATATCATGGGACATTAAAACCGGTGCGGGCGTTCTTTTAGCGTCTGGCACTTTTACTGGCGATACCATTTGTGTTCCATCGAACAGTTGTGTAATTTTTTCAATCCACGACAGTTATGGTGATGGTATTTTTGCACCTGGTGGATTTTGGTTGTATTTAGATGGAGTGCTTGTTACTAATGGTGCTGGATATGGCTACGGAACTTCTCATGCCATGGCTTGCCCTCCGGGAACCTATTGTACCTCAGCCTTGCCAATTGCACTTGGTACGCATACGGCCACTTTTGAAGACAGTTGGTATGTTTACAATTGTACCACTTCAGGCACTTACGAATTAACTACTTGCAGCACCAACACTTGTAATACAGCTATATGGATGTACGCAAATTGCACAGGAAATTATACTGAAGATGCCACTGGCACTTATACCTTTAATGATGATTATTGTGGACAGCAATCTAGAATTATAACTACCCTTATTGCGGGAAATGACTATTTTATTCGTATTGGAGATATTTTAGATGGCTGTACAAGTCCTATCAATTTTGATTTTTCTTATGTTGGACCAATTACAGGATGTATGGATCCTACATCATGTAATTTTAATCCTATTGCAACTGTTGATGATGGAAGTTGCATTTATTACCCTAATCCGCTATGTCAAGGGCCTGATCTTCAATTTGACTCCCTAGATTTTATAAATTCATTACAACTTGTTAGCACGCAGGCTCAAAATTGTGATGTTCAGGAGGGTTGTTTATTGCAATATGGCTCAAGAAATGTTATTCGTTTTTCTTCTAAAATTGACAATGTTGGTACGCTAGATTATTATTTAGGAAATGTAGGTACACAACCTGGCATGTTTAATACTAACAATTGTCATGGTCATGCTCATTATGAGGGTTATGGCGATTATCGTTTATATGATATGAATAATAATATTATTCCTTCGGGTCACAAAAACGGTTATTGTGTTATGGATTTGTGCGGATTTGGCCAATATAACTGTGGCAACATGGGTATTTCTGCAAACTGTTATGATGTTTATGGTGCAGGCACCCAATGTCAGTGGATCGATATTACAGATGTTCCAACCGGTGACTACAGATTGGCTGTAATTATTAACGCACAGCATTTGCCAGATGCGTTTGGTCATCATGAAATAAATTATGTAAACAATGCTTTGCAGGTTTGTATGCATATTGAGCAAGATTCTATTAATGGGCCAACATTTAACTTATTGCCAGGTTGCACACCTTTTGTTGATTGCGCAGGTGTACCAGGTGGAGTTTCTGTTGTTGACTGCAATGGTGTTTGCGGAGGAGGTGCCTTTGCAGGCGATCGTCAAGGTGATGCCTTATTAAATCCTACTGATATTGATATTTATATGGATGACATTGAAACCACTATCAATAATACGGTTCCTTGTATTGATGTGAGTGGAAATGGTGTTGAAACTATTTATGATGCGGAATTAGTAAAATGGTGTAGTAAAAACTCTTACATCCTGTTTCCAGGTGGAAGCCCTCAATATAATTGTAACTTCCCAAGAAATGTTACTAATCCTAATGAATTAACTAACTTAGAAATAGTAAATGTTAACTTAGCTGGAGGATATTTAGATATTTATATCAACAACCCTTCATCTGATGTGATGGCTTTTCAATTCAGTGTTAGTGGGGTCTATATTTCTAATGTTGTAAGTTTAGTTAATGCAACTGACTTCCCTGTTGATTTAAGATTTAATGCCAATACAAATGAAGTGTTTGGTATTTCAATGGTAGATTCTACCATTAAACGTGCAAATAATCCACAAGGATTAGTGAGAGTTTATTTCTCTGGCGTTAGTCAAAACTGGATTTGTATCAGCGCTATAGTGGATATAGTAAATGCTAACGGTGAAAGAACTACCGCTACCATTGCTGGTAATTGTTTCCCAGCTGTAATAACTGATGTGGTAGAAAAAGAAAATTTACTATACTTTCATTTAGTGCCAAATCCTGCTAAAGATAATGTTACAGTGATGTTACAAAATCCATCTGGCAAATCATTGACTGCATCTGTCTTTGATTATAGCGGTAAATTAGTTAAAGAAATGAATGTGGCAGCTAATCAATCTAAAATTAACATCACCTTAGACGATATGAGCAATGGAATTTATTTCGTTAAAATCAGTAATGATAGTTTCTACAGATTAGAGAAATTAGTGAAACAATAATTTCAAGAAAACAAAATTGATGAGGCTCACTTTTATAAAGTGGGCCTTTTTTATTCAAATATTAGTTTAAACTATTGCCGATTTTAATTGTCATAGTGTAATAAAAAATGTAAATGAAAAAATATATTTATACCATTTTACTACTCATCAATATTGCAAATTACAGCAATGCACAAACAGTTTATTTTCCGCCAGCATCGCCACAAAATTGGGACACCATAAGTCCAGCTACACTTAACTGGTGTGCTGATAAAATTGATACTTTATATGATTTTTTGGAACAAAAGAACACCAAAGGCTTTGTGGTATTAAAAGATGGTAAAATTGTGCTCGAAAAATACTTTGGGACATTTAACGAAGACTCTTTATGGTATTGGGCATCGGCAGGAAAAACCCTCACAGCTATGCTTACAGGCATTGCACAAAATGAAGGAACACTTAATATCAACCAAACAGTAACGCAATATCTAGGAAATGGATGGAGCATTTGCGACACCTTACAGGAAGACGCCATAACTATAAAACAATTGCTTACCATGACGAGTGGCTTAGATGATATCTTTCCTTCGTGCACCAATGAAGATGATACACCAACATGTTTATCATACCTGGATGCTCCTGATACACGCTGGGCTTATCATACAGGAGCCTATCGTAAATTACAAGATATTATTCCCGTTGCCACTGCTACAAATTTAAATACCTATACGAACAACAGTGTAAAGAATAAAATAGATATGAGTTCGGGCTTTTGGCTACAAGATGTATACTACAGCAAAACGCGCGATGCTGCAAGGTTTGGATTACTTTGTTTAAACAAAGGTATCTGGGCAAATGATACAGTTTTAAACGATACGGCTTATTTTAATGCCATGACAAATACGTCACAAAATTTTAATTTAGCTTATGGATATCTAACTTGGTTGAATGGTAAAAGTAGCTTTATGTTACCTGGTACACAATTTACCTTTAATGGATTTATCACTCCTAGTGCTCCAGCCGATATGTATGCAGCGCTAGGTAAAAACGATCAAAAAATTTATATGGTTCCATCGCAAAATATGGTGGTAGTAAGGTTTGGCAATGCTGCATCTTCAAGTGCACTTTCAATCACAGCATTTGATAATGAACTGTGGCAGAAAATAAATGACTTAACTTGTGTTAATACTTCAGTAAAAGATGATCAGAAAATTGAATATAATATAAGCCCAAATCCATTTTTAGATGATATTAAAGTATATCCGTATGTATCAAATTCAGAATTTACTTTAACAGACTTTACAGGTAAAATAGTTTATCAAGGTGGGTTTATAAATCAACAAAACTTTTCTCAACTTGCCAAAGGTTTGTATTTTCTAAAGATCCAACAGGGTGATCAGGTGAAATGTACTAAATTAATAAAAGGATAGTTGCAGAGATTTAAATTACTCGGCCATCAACTTTAATAAATCATCTCTTAAGGTTTCATCGGAAGGGCGTTTGGCATTTTCTTCAACTACTTTGCCATCCTTATTTAAAATCATGTAGCGTGGAATACTTGATATTTTAAAATACTTACACACCTCGCTCGACCAACCTCCACGGCTAATCACATTTATTCCTTGTAAGGCATTTTGTTCTACTGCCTTCTTCCAGGTGGCTTCATTATCGTCAATGGAAATATAGAGAAATACAATTTTATCTAATTCCTTTTTAGACATTGACTCATGTAATTTTTTTGAGAAAGGAAATTGCTGACGACAAGGACCACACCAACTTGCCCAAAAATCGACATAAACCACTTTGCCTTTAAATTGATCAATATAAACTTCTTTACCATCTGCATTTAGTAACACAGGATAATTACTGTTCGTTTTTGTCACTTTTTTTTCTGCTTTCTTTTCGGCAGCTTTAGCCGTTAATGCCTCGCCACACTGCTGTTGTGCATACTTATATACTTTACCCTCTTTGTCAGATTCCTTTAGTTTGTTAATCATATTTTTAGCAAGTTCATATTCCACTTTATCACAACTATTGATAATTAATTTTGATAAAGCGTAGGCTTTGCTGTTGCCTTTCAGCACTGTCTCAATCAATTTATTTTCTTCTCTCACCTGATCAGTAAAGTTGCTTGGACTTTTAAAACTCAATGCTTCACTGGCAAAATAAGCTACATAGTTTTGAAGAAAGTTTCTATACCACTCACTATACATCATCTCCTCCGCATTGAGCTCCATTTGTTTAATTTCTTCTCCAATTGTACCAGGTAAAGCTTTACAAAAAGCTGTTTTCTTAATTTTACAGTCATTGGCTGCATAGCCTAGTAAACAGGCGTAGTAGGCATAATTTATTTCTTTTTTTATGAAGGTAGCAATATGGTTTGCGAAAGGGTTTTCTTGTTTGGCTTTTTCTAACCACTTCAATTTTTTCTTTTTCAAAGTAAAAAGCTCATCTTCAAAGGCATCAATTGTTTTATCTTTTGATTGATAGATTAATGTATCGTAATTATCGGCAAATTCTTGTCTAAATTGATTGTAAAACGATTGTTGAATTGCATTTTTTCCTCCTCCAACACCAAGTATTTTTCCTTGTTTTGCGTAAAAATTTACTTCATTATTTAATGCAAGTTCTGATTCACCTTTTCTTATGTTTAAGTTTTCTTCTTGTTCATTGATAACCAATAAATAGTAGGTAGCAGAATCAGCTTTTACTTTTACACACTGAGGCAAATGGCTGTTAAATTCAGCTTTAAATGCGGTGACATTTAATACTGGCACATCAATCATAGCAAGTTCTTCAACATAGTTTGGCAGATATTCAATGCTTACTTTGGCAACATTACCATCAGTATTTCCTACGACATTAATTTTTGTTTGTGCATTAATTGGTGAATTGAAAAAAAATAAAATTGCTATTAATATATGCTTAGTCATCTTGAAACGGTTTTTGGCAAATTTAGTAATTCATGATTGCTTTGCCGTTAAAAATTGATTAAAACCTACAGGCTAATTAGTGTGAGTTTCTAATAAATCCCTATTTTTGACCTTTTAATTATTAAAACTTATGAAAGGAATTATATTAGCCGGAGGCTCTGGCACAAGATTACATCCATTAACACTTGCTGTAAGTAAGCAATTGATGCCTGTTTATGATAAGCCAATGATTTATTATCCTTTGTCGGTTTTAATGATGGCAGGAATCAATGAGATACTTATTATTTCTACGCCTCACGACTTGCCACATTTTAAGCGCTTGCTTGGTGATGGTAAAAATCTGGGTTGTACTTTTAGCTATGCCGAACAAGCTGTTCCTAATGGATTAGCGCAAGCTTTTGTAATTGGGGCCGATTTTATAGGCAATGATAAAGTGGCTCTTATTTTAGGGGATAATATTTTTTACGGTTCGGGCTTAGGCACCTTGTTACAACAATTTAAAGACCCAATAGGTGGCGTAGTATTTGCCTACCATGTATCTGACCCTGAACGCTATGGTGTGGTTGAGTTTGATGCACAAATGAAAGCAGTGAGCATTGAAGAGAAACCTGAACATCCTAAATCAAATTACGCGGTTCCAGGATTGTATTTTTATGACAACCAAGTAATTAAAATTGCAAAAGAATTAAAGCCAAGTCCAAGAGGCGAATATGAAATAACGGATGTAAATAAACATTATTTAAAAGCTGGTAAATTACAAGTGGGTATATTAGATAGAGGAACCGCTTGGTTAGATACAGGTACTTTTGCATCACTAATGCAAGCAGGTCAATTTGTGCAAGTTATAGAAGAAAGACAAGGTTTAAAAATTGGTTGCATCGAAGAAATAGCTTATCGCATGGGCTTTATCAACAAAATACAATTGCATGAATTGGCTAAGCCATTGCTAAAAAGCGGCTATGGCTCTTATCTAATGAGTTTGGTTTAAAATTAAGTACCTAAATTACATCATCAATATTTTAAAAATTATGAGTAAAGATGAATCAAAAAATAAAAAATAAAACCTCTGTATAAAACTTAGAAATGGCAATGTGATGAGCGGATCGAGTAACTTGAATTCTGTTGTTCTAAATAGCAATATGGTGTTTTAAATATTCCAATTAAAGACCTAGTTTTATTAGAATTTGGGATCATTGCCTCTGATAAAACAAAGCAAAAAGTAGCTGCTTATGTTGATTTATTGCAGTCGGAAAATGAAGAGGATTGCCAACAAACTTATAAATCGCTATGCAATGTTGAAATGACAGGCATACCTGTTTTAGAAAGTTATCTTAATAAAGATAATTGTGCATATCCAGCCTATGGAGTAGAGGCTGCTTTAAATCATGTGAAGACCACTTATGGTGTTGAAGAATATATAGCAGAAGACATTATTTCATTGCAAGGAGAATATCGATTTCCTGGTGTATTTACTTCAATAAAAAACACAGCGGATAGTCTGCTGTCCTTATTTTATGATTAATTTATAGCGTGATTTTGAATACAGTATTAAAATTGCTTACAATTTATTTTGAAAGAATGCATCTCCCTAAAAATTATAATTATCAAAAATAACATTGAATAAATGCTTATAATCTGTTAAAACTGAGTGTTTAATTAATTGAATCAGACGCAATTCTTTCAATTTTTCTGATTACTTTTGCGCCCCTATGGAAAATATTAGAAATTTTTGCATTATTGCGCATATCGATCACGGAAAAAGCACACTAGCGGACCGATTACTTGAATACACAAAAACCGTTTCCAAACGTGATTTGCAAGCGCAAGTGCTTGATGATATGGATTTAGAGCGTGAGCGTGGCATAACCATTAAAAGCCATGCCATCCAAATGGATTATGAGTTAAATGGACAGAAATACATTTTAAACCTCATTGACACCCCTGGCCATGTTGATTTTTCATACGAAGTATCACGCTCAATTGCCGCCTGCGAAGGGGCTTTGCTTATTGTAGATGCCGCGCAAGGTATTCAGGCTCAAACTATTTCAAACTTATACTTAGCACTTGAAAATGATTTAACTATTATTCCGGTGCTCAATAAAATTGATTTACCAAGTGCCAATCCTGAGGAAGTTAAGGATCAAATTGTTGAATTATTGGGTTGCGATAGAGACATCATTTTATCGGCCAGCGGAAAAACAGGTATGGGAGTTTACGATATTTTAGAAGCTATAGTCAATAGAGTTCCTGCACCTAAAGGTGATGTTAACGCGCCTTTACAGGCCTTAATTTTTGATTCTGTATTCAATTCTTTTAGAGGAATTATTGCCTATTTTAAAGTGATCAATGGCGAAATTAAAAAGGGCGATCGCGTTAAATTTTTTGCGACCAAAAAAGAATATAATGCCGAGGAAATTGGGGTGTTGCGCTTAAAACAAGAACCAAGAAATTCTGTAAAAGTGGGCGATGTAGGGTATATTATATCAGGTATTAAAGAAGCGCGCGAAGTAAAAGTGGGTGATACCATTACGCTTGTGGCTGCGCCATGTGAAGCTGCTATACAAGGTTTTGAAGATGTTAAACCCATGGTTTTTGCTGGCATTTATCCAGTTGATACGGATGACTATCAAGAGTTGCGC
Source organism: Bacteroidia bacterium (assembly GCA_044374175.1). Classification (GTDB taxonomy): domain Bacteria; phylum Bacteroidota; class Bacteroidia; order UBA4408; family UBA4408; genus CAIKXD01. Next base: position 8,537 of record JBILPB010000038.1, read on the forward strand.
TATAGTATGGAAAAATTGCAACTGAATGATGCCTCACTTACTTGGGAACCCGAATCGTCAGCTGCTTTAGGTTTTGGTTTTAGATGTGGTTTTTTGGGCATGTTACACATGGAAATTATACAGGAACGATTAGAGCGTGAGTTTAACATGACTGTAATTACTACGGTGCCTAACGTTTCTTATTATGCTTATACTACCAAAGGCGAAAAAATTATTGTAAACAATCCAAGTGATTTGCCCGAGGCAAGTAGAATTGATTATGTTGAAGAACCTTATATCAAAGCACAAATTATTACCAAATCGGAGTTTACCGGTGGTATTATGAGTTTGTGTATCAATAAAAGAGGAATTCTTAAAAACCAAGTTTATTTAACCCAGAATAGAGTTGAGCTAAACTTTGAGTTGCCTTTAGGTGAAGTGGTATTTGATTTTTATGATAAGCTAAAGACCATTTCAAAGGGTTATGCTTCGTTTGATTATTCGCCATTGGAATACCGCGAATCGTCTTTGGTTAAGTTGGATATTTTATTAAACAGCGAACCTATCGATGCTTTATCAGCGCTTATACATAGAGATCATGCGCACGATTTTGGAAAAAAAATATGCGAGAAACTAAAAGAATTAATCCCACGTCAACAATTTGAAATTCCTATTCAAGCTGCTATTGGTGCTAAAATAGTGGCGCGTGAAACTATTCGTGCGCTTAGAAAAGACGTTACGGCCAAATGTTATGGTGGTGATATTTCGCGTAAACGTAAATTATTAGAGAAGCAAAAAGAAGGGAAAAAACGTATGCGTCAGGTAGGCAGTGTAGAAATTCCGCAGCAAGCGTTTATGGCGGTGTTAAAGCTAGATTAATTGTTTGCTGATGCTATAACTGGTAAAAGTTGTTCCATTTTCATTCCTCTTGAGCCTTTAATGAGCATTGTGCTGTCTTTTATGCTTAATTCTTTTAAATAGTTTATACAATCTGCCATAGTTTGAAAGCTATGATGAACTTGCGCTGCTGCCGATTGGCTAAAGTGTGGTCCTACAAAAATGCAATGGTTTGATTTATCACCAACAGCTAATGCCGCTATTTGATGATGCTCTTCTATACTTGTTTCACCTAATTCAAACATATCGCCCAGTATCACTATTTTATGTTGCGCCTCCATTTTAGAGAAATTTTCCAGCGCTGCTTTCATACTGCTTGGATTAGCATTGTAGGCATCTAATATGATTGTATTTGTTCCGTTTTTAATAATTTGCGATCTGCTATTATCAGGTGCGTAAGAGGCAATGGCATCAATAATAGCTTCATCGTCAACTTGCAAATATTTACCCACACAAATAGCGCTTAAAATATTTTCAGCATTATAAACACCTATCAAATTAGAATTAACCGATATTTTTTTCCCGTTTTTATAGCAATAGTTTAAACTTAAAAATGGTTGATCCTTTTCTATTTCCCCCCTGCAATCAGCATCTTGGTTAAAAGCATAGCTCAAGGTTGAATGATAATTTATCTTCTCTTTCAAGATGGCATTATCAGCATTATATGCAATGAGTCCTTGATGTTCTTTTAAAAATTGGTACAGTTCAGTTTTCCCTTTTATAACACCTTCAATGCCGCCAAATCCTTCTAAATGCGCTTTGCCTATGTTGGTAATTAAACCAATAGTAGGCGCAGCAATTTTACTTAGCATAGCTATTTCTCCTTGATGATTTGCACCCATTTCAATAATAGCAATTTCATGTTGGTGATTTAACTGCAACAAGGTAAGAGGAACACCAATATGATTGTTTAGATTCCCCTTCGTAGCAAGTGTATTGTATTTCTTTGACAAGATAACATTGAACAATTCTTTGGTAGTTGTTTTTCCATTGGAACCTGTAATGGCAATTACTGGAATATTAAATTGATTTCGATGATAATTCGCTAATAATTGTAAAGCCTCTAACGTATCTTTTACATAAAATATATCATCATTATTGGCAAAAATTGCATCACTTGTAATGGCATACTTTGCTCCTGATTTTATAGCTTGTTGCACAAATTGGTTGCCGTCAAAGTTTTCGCCTTTGAGCGCCACAAAAAAGCTGTTTGCTGCAATATTACGCGTATCTGTGCACACACCGCTTGATTGTAAAAATAATCTATGTAAGCTTTCGATTGTTGTTTCCTGCATAAACTTTTTATTAAAACACAATATTAAAAAAAAACTGCATCCATTAGCATGCAGATTATTTAATATCAATTAATTTATTTGTGATGCTTAAGAAATTTTAAATTGGGAGTGGCTTTTTCGAGGAAATAAATCATTAATTATCTAAATAATCGAAAGGCTAAATACTCAGTTAAAACTACTTTTTCAATTTCTTTTTTATTTTTCTTTTCAGTTGATGGCTAAAATTATTTATGCTAAATTTAGTTTGCTTTAAATCAACAATTGTTTGACCTTGCTGCGAAACAAGGTGATGTATCCCTATAAAATTTCCAAAAATTTCGGGTTCAATAATGGTTACAATTTCTTCCTCAAATTCGAATTCAGTTAATTTTATTATTTTATTGATATTTACTTTGTGTCCATAATGTTTAGCACTATTTTGTGCCGGACGGAACAAGGTCTTGTCTTTCATAAAAAAACTACCTGCAGGGCGCGCATTTTGAACATCTACTTTTACCGGATTATTTTGATGTGGCACAAATTTCTCATGTAATGAATTTGCATGAAAAACAAATAAAGCAGCGTTTTCAAAGTAATTGGCTTTTGTACAAAACAACCACCATTTTTGATGGTAAAAAACTAAACTAGCATCGCGTGCTTCAAAATTTTCAACCAAATCAATAACCTTTTTTAGAGCACCATCTTCATTAATTTTATACAAGCTAACGTGTCCTTCTTCTGCTTGTTCAGGCAGGCAATAAACCTGTGCGTTATATTCAAACAAATAAGGATATGATAAATGCGCATTGATGCCAAAGTCAATTGTTTTTAAATTTTTGCCATCATAATCCATCATGGCAATTTTACCTTTATTTTCTTGATATGAAAAATGCTCAAATAGCAGCTTCTTTACATTTGCATTGGGCCAAAGAAAAGGATCGGCACAATAAATTTCAGCATTTGAATCGCTTATAAAAGAAGTAGTTGGTAAGGTTGTTTCTTTTAACTCATCAATACTTTGCTCATAGCGCGCTATTTGCCACGACTCCGATAAAAATAACTGCCGAACATGAAATTTCATTTTGTTTAGCATCAAAATAAAAATGAAATTTAAAAAAGTACCATTGGTAGGAAACTTATACAATTTAGCCTTATGCATGGCGGGCGGTGACTTAGCAATAATATCTTGACTATTGAGTATATCAATACAAACCTGTAATGGCCAAATAGCAGCCATTTCCGTAAGCTGATCAATATTTTCGGCATAACTGTGATCAACAGTTTTCAGATAACCTTTCCTAAGTATTTTACCTTGGTCTAATTGGTCATTTAATTGTTGTAAAACTGCCGCAGTAGTATTTCTTCTTAAATAAATTTCCCAAAAGCCAATAGGACCACCTCTTATAAAATCGTTATCTGCATGATGAAAAGACCATATTCCGTAGGTACAGCTTTTTAAAATTTCGCCACTAATAATGTTAAAGCCAAACCTGAGCATAAAATCAAGTGCTTCGAATTTTATTTTAGCAACATCTTGGTCGTTAAAACTAACGCTATATTTTCCTTTTTTGATGGTATCACATCTTAAAATAGGCACATGCATTAATTTGCTTTCAAATGAAACCAGCTTATATGAAGCAGCTTTGAGTCTATATCTTTTGTAAGCTCTGTATAGAAAATTTTTGTATGGATAATGCTTTAGCTTTTGAAAAAATGTTTGATTGGTTGAACCATCTTGACTGTTCATGACCAAAAGCTTAAGTTCAATGTTTGGATGCGTTAGTAATTTATCAATACAAGCTGCTTCCCAAGCTTCAAATACCAAACTATTGCACAATATGCCAAACTTAATTCTTTTACTCATCCTTTAAAACACTTTTAAAAATGGTGTCAAAATCCTTTGCCATTGCAGGGTATGAATACTTGTTAATAATCCTTGATCGAATTTCAACAGCATTATATTGACCGTAGCTCGAAATCATATCTTCCATCGCTCTAATCAATGCATTGTTATCATTGGGTTTTACGATAATTCCTTGTTTAAAATCAACTATTTCTGGAACTGCGCCCACACTGGTGGAAATTACAGGAATACCGCAGGCCATAGCCTCTAACAATACACAAGGTAAGCCTTCATAGTTGCTATTCAGTATAAAACAATGAGCCTCAGCCATCAATTTAGCGACTTCATCAGGCAACTGAAAGCCATGAAAAAAAACTACTTTACTAAGCAAATTATACCGTTTAGCTAATTCCTCAAAAAAAGTTCTTTCAGGGCCATCACCAACAATATCTATACGAAATGAAATGTTTTTACGATGCAAATGATTGGCAGCTTCTATTATTCCACTGATATTTTTTTCTTTATCGTTGATGGTTGAAACATGAATAAATTTAAATGGGACTAATGCATGGTTGGGAAGAGGTACAAACAAATCTGTATCTACTACATTCCCAATTTTAATATACTTATTGTGCAAACCATGTGCTTTCATGCTTTGCTCCAATTTATTTGAAACAACTAAAATTAGCTTTGCATATTTTACACACAAGGCAGTGACTTTTTTTTGCAAAAAACCCTTGTAATTGCCATCCTCAGGGTAATATCCCGACCATTGTTCTTGAATAATGAAAGGAATTTTTTTAAATAAATGTAACCATAAAACAAAAATACCTGCTGGGAAAATCACATTTAAAAGCACCAAATCAGGCTTTGATTGAGCAGCTAATAAGGATTGATAACACTGTTTAAAACAAACAAATGAACGCCACAGTTTTTGAACTGTGGACAAGATGGGAACTGAATGATTAACTTTTTTATAAGTACCAATAATGGTATAAACACCATGCTCAACATGAACATCTAAGTGGTTTGCTTGTCCTGAACAAATATGAATGGCCGAAACTTTATTAAGCAAGGCGGCCGACTCTGCATGCCGCTTAAAAAAAATACCATGACTCTTTTTGTCTGTGGTAGGATACCAACTGCTTATAAAGAGTATATGTTTAGCCATTAAAATTTGTAAATTCTTTAAACGTAAAAGTTCTTTTTATATTTTGTAAAACCCAGGTAATTTATGTAGTGTAATAAAATTCATCATCTAATATTTGTTTTTCTATAACACTTTTGGTGTTTCTTTAGAGATGATTATTTATGACCTAAAAATACATTTATTGTTTCACAAGGCACTATACTGAGCTATAAAAACAGGGCAGAATAAAGCTTGCTATAACATTTAGAAAATCTTTATTGGTCATAATTCTATAAGTTTCTATGATGATTCATCCAATATATTATTTCATAATACGCAACAATACTTCACCAAAACCATAAATATCTTCAAAAGAATTATACAAAGGTACTGGTGCAATTCTTATTACATTGGGTTCTCTCCAATCAGCTATAACTGAGTTTGCCAGCAAATCTTCAAATAATTTTTTTCCATAGCCATGCGCAACTATACTCACTTGGCAACCACTCCCAAAATAATCGCCTGCCTTTTCATTCAATGGTGTTATTATTTCAAGGGTCCCTTTTTCATTGCCTAGTTGTGCATTAATGTCAGCAATTATAAATTCAGTATAGGCTTTTAACAATCTACTTTTAGCAATTAATTTTTCCATGCCTGCTTCTTCAAAAATAGCCAAAGATGCTTTGTGTGCAGCCATCGAAAAAATAGGTGCATTGCTCAATTGCCATCCTTCGGCTGTATGAATTGGGTTAAAACCCTTTTCCATTTTAAACCGGGTAACTTTATCATGTCCCCACCAACCTGCTAAACGAGGTAAATTTTTATGATGATGAATTTCATTTACGAAAGCCCCGGCAACGCTTCCTGGTCCAGAATTAAGGTATTTGTAGGTACACCAACATGCAAAATCAACATTCCATTCATGCAGTTTCAATGCAATATTGCCAGCTGCATGAGCTAAATCAAACCCAGCGTAAGCGCCAACTTCATGTGCCTTTTGAGTAATAGTTTTCATATCAAAAACCTGTCCAGTGTAGTAATTCACACCTCCAAAAATAACTAAGGCCAGTTCATCCTTATGTTTTTCAATGGTGGTATAAATATCCTCATGCGTAATACAATACTCGCCATTTCTTGGACTAATTTCAATGATAGCGTCATCGGGTGCAAAACCATACAATTTTACTTGACTTTCTAACGCATATTGGTCTGATGGAAATGCTTTTGCTTCGCATATAATTTTATATCGTTGCGGAGTTGGCCTGTAAAACGATATCATCAACAAGTGCAAATTAACAGTAAGCTGATTCATCATTACTACTTCTGTGGGCTTAGCACCAACAATACGTGCGGCACTTTCATTTAAAAGTTCGTGATAAGAATACCAAGGATTTCTTGCGTGGAAATGTCCTTCTACGCCATACGTTGCCCAGTCTTCAAGTTCCGTTAAAATAGCATCCTGCGTTGTTTTTGGCTGCAAGCCCAATGAATTACCAGTAAAGTAGAGTGCTTGTTTGCCATTTAAAAGTGGAAAATAAAATTGATGGCGATAAGGATGTAATGTATCACTAGCATCAAGATCTTTGGCAAAATTAAGGCTATTGCTAAATTGAATCATAATTAAAAATTAAATTTTGATTGTATTACTTTGTTATGAAGGCTCAAAATAACTGATTTTTTAGCTTATTTACTCGAATTTTAGAATTAATATTCTTCTGTCTAAAATAAGCATTGTTTTATCGATACTTAGGGGGCGCTTTTGTGATAAATTAAGTTTTTAGGGTTGCAATTACCTTATTTTATAATAGTTACAGAAAAAATAAACTTCATTTGGGCGTTTTATAAATTAAACTATCTTTGCACCCCCAAATTTAATATAAAGACTAAGTATATATAAAACAGCAACTTACACACACTATGACCAAAGCAGACATTGTAAACGAAATTGCATCGAAAACAGGCATTGAAAAAATGGAAGTACAAACAGTAGTAGAGGCGTTTATGAAAAGCCTTAAACAATCTGTTACAACAGGCGAAAATGTTTATTTAAGAGGATTTGGAAGTTTTATTGTTAAAAGAAGAGCAGAAAAAACAGGAAGAAACATTTCTAAGAACACAGCAGTAATTATCCCAGCTCACAATATTCCAGCGTTTAAACCTGCAAAAACATTTGTTGAGAAAGTAAAAAACGCACCAATTAAATAAATGAAATCACCAAAAAATATACAAATTGTTGTAGTTTTTGGAATAATAACATTAACCGTTCTTTTATATTTTGCCAATAAAAAAGGCAAGCCGCTAAAAAAAGAGATGCCGAAACTTGAAGCCGCTGCAGCTATTAATTTAGAAACATACAGCGATAGTGTAATTCAAAGTCTTGATAAAGGAAGCCAAACAATGGTGAACGAAATGAAGCAACTGAGCGATCAATCAAAAGGATATGATTCCATTGCAAGTATTTTGCTCCAAAACAGTGTAACTTCGTCAGCCTACTTCTACCAAAAAAGTGCCACTTTAAAAGCAACCAATTTGGCTTGGAAAAAAGCTGGAATGCTTTATTACAAAGCAACACGTTTCGACCCTCCTTTTTTAAAACAAACTTTGTTTAACAATGCCATTGAATGCTACAAGCAAGCTGTGAAGCTCGATACAAACGATTTGGAAGCTTCTACCATGCTTGGAACTTGCTATGTTGAAGGCAGTTCACAGCCAATGAATGGAATTATGCTTTTAAGAAAGGTAGTTGGCAAAGATTCTACTTTTATAGATGCGCAAGTGCAATTAGGGATGTTTGCTATACAAAGTGGACAAACTGAGAAAGCATTAGAGCGGTTTAATAAAATTTTAAAAATTAAACCCGATTATATTCAAGCATATATTTACCTTGGTCAAATATATGCGGATATGGGAAAGAAAGAACAAGCCATTGAAATGCTTGAGCTTTATATGAAAAAAAGTAATGATAACACCATCAACCAACAGGTTGAGCAGTTTATAAATGAATTAAAAAACACTAAAAAATAATTACCATGCCAAGCGGGAAAAAAAGAAAAAGGCATAAAATTGCCACACACAAGCGTAAAAAACGTTTAAGAAAGAACAGACATAAGAAGAAAAAATAGAGATTAATTTCTTTATTTTTAATCTTGTTTTAACTTAATCGAAATGCAGTTACAACATTTACAATAGGAAATACCTTTTGTAGATGTTGTATTATTACATTGCTTCAAAAGAGCTATGTTCTGCTGTATTTCTAATATTTAAATAAACGCTGTGCAATACGAGTTGATTATTGAGTCTACTCCCACAGAAGTTCAAATTGCCTTACTTAACGATAAGCGCCTACAAGAACTTCATAGGGAAAAACGCAACAGTAGCTTTGCTGTTGGTGATATACATTTGGGTAAGGTAAAGAAAATAATGCCTGGCCTAAATGCCGTATTTATTGATGTAGGCTACGAAAAAGATGCGTTTTTGCATTACTTAGATTTAGGACCTCAGTTTGCCTCCTTTGCCTCTTTTACCAAAAAAGTACTTAACGGAACTCAAAAAGACAGTCGTTTAGATCAGTTTCATGTGGAGCCAGATATTGATAAAATGGGCAAAATAGCCCAGGTTTTGAATGGTCAACAATTGGTACTGGTGCAAATAGCTAAAGAACCAATTTCTACGAAAGGCCCCAGAATTACATCAGAGCTCTCACTCGCTGGCCGATATATCGTTTTAATTCCTTTTGCTGAAAAGGTTTCTGTTTCACAGAAAATAAAAAATGCAGAAGAGCGCGACAGACTCAAAAAAATTCTTCAAGGCATAAAACCTAAGCACTTCGGGATAATTGTACGCACCGTAGCCGAAGGCAAATCGGTAAACGAAATTGAAGCCGATTTAAAAGATTTAATGCAAAAATGGGATAGTCTATTTGAAGCATTAAAAGTAGTTCAGCCTTCAAAAAAGATTTTGGGCGAATTAGACCGTACCTCGGCCATTTTAAGAGATATACTCAATGCTAAGTTCAGCAATATTCAAGTAGATGAAGAAAGTTTGTTTGAAGAAGTAAAATCCTACTTGCTGAGCATTGCTCCCGAAAAGAAAGATATCATCAAACTTTACAAAGGTAAATTGCCCATTTTTGAGCATTTTGGTATCGAAAAACAAATAAAAGGATCTTTTGGTAAGACAGTGCCTATGAAAACAGGCGCTTACCTTATTATAGAGCACACCGAGGCCATGCATGTGATTGATGTTAACAGTGGGCATCGTGCAAAAAGCGATAACACACAAGAGCTAAATGCCCTTGAAGTTAATATGGATGCAGCCGTAGAAGTGGCGCGTCAATTACGCTTGCGAGATATGGGTGGCATTATTGTAGTCGATTTTATTGATATGGGCAGTGCCGAAAATAGAGCTGCGCTTTATCAAAAAGTAAAAGATGAAATGAAGAGCGACCGCGCCCGTCATCAAGTATTACCACCAACAAAATTTGGGTTAGTGCAAATCACACGTCAGCGTGTGCGCCCCGAAATGAATATCGAAACTTTAGAAAAATGCCCAGCCTGCAAAGGAAGTGGCGAAGTTTCTTCCACCGTACTTTTATCTGATGAAGTAGAAAATAATTTACGTTTTGTAATCAAAGAGCAAAACGAAAAAGCCATTGAACTGCACACCAATCCTTATTTGGCAGCCTTTTTTACGAAAGGCCTTTATTCAAAACGAATACAATGGTTTTTAAAATATAAAAAGTGGATAAAAGTAGTACCGGTAAACTCATACAACATTATAGAATACCGCTTTTTTACGCCCGATCAAGAAGAAATTAAACTTTAAAATAAAGGAGTTTAGTTTATTGAATATAGGATTTATTCCTTTATTTCTAAAGCAATTAAATTCAAATCAGCTCTATATCTTTCAATAAAGTTTTTCTTTCAGTTTCGCTCCACTTATCTTCAAATTTAATAATATTTGCTGCATCAGCAAAAGGAACTGGTTTACTTCTTACAGTAAGTCTAATGTAGTGATGATTAAAAATATTTAAGGCTATATGACAAGGCTTGATATCACCATATTCAAGATTTCTTTTTTTGGAACGCATATAAATATCAAAATCGGCTGCTTGTAATTTTTCGTCCCAGAGACCTATCAAATCAAGCGCTCTGCGTGTACAAAAAACGCTATGCCCCACAAAGCCTTCTTTAACTTGGTTATGAAAACGCTGATTGCGCGATTGACAAAATTTTTCCCAATTGCCATACATCAACTTGTGCATCAACTTTAGCGAGGTTCCTGAGGTAGGAAAAAGGTTCACAAAATTTTTAGCATAATTCCATTTTCTGCGGAGTAATATGGAAGCTTGTTTATTTTCAACTTGCTCGATTCCGCAGGAGGTTACTAGGTCGAGTGCATTTACTTGCAAGGTTTCTAAAAGCAATTTATCCCAATTGGGGCAAACAATGATATCATTATTTAAAAAGGCAAAAACATCACCAGTAGCTATTTTAATGCCTTGATTTTGTGTGTAGGGATAAGAAAAGTTTTGATGGTTGCGAATAACTTTTGCGCCTGCTTGCTCAAAGAAATCGGCACTCCCATCGGTGCTTGCATTATCAATAATAATCAACTCAAAAGGCATATTGCTGTATTTGTGAAGACTCTCCACAAAAAGCCTGTTCATTGCCAATTGGTTGTGCACTGCAGTAATAATGCTAATCATAATGTTTGCTTTCTTTGTACAAAAGTATTTTTTTAGCCCGATTTATTACACAATATACGCAACAAAGGAGCTTAAGGCATTAAATTATTTGGTCTTTTCGCAATTCAATCTACTGATAAATAAGTCATTGACAGATTTTTGATTTGAAAAACAATATTTTTTTTGTAAATAATATTTAAGCACTATATTTGCAGTCCCAAAATAACAAGGAATACTTGTTTTTTGAAGGGAGATTAGCTCTCCCGATAGTCCCGATAGCAATCGGGATCGGGAGGTTCAGAGCTCCTCGAAAATATCGGGAAGATTAAATAAAGGGAGATTAGCTCAGCTGGTTCAGAGCATCTGCCTTACAAGCAGAGGGTCACTGGTTCGAACCCAGTATCTCCCACCAATGATAGAAAGGGTTTTAAGCTTTTACAGTTTGAAACCCTTTTTTATTTGCATACAATTTGCATACAAATACCCTTTATTTCAAAATTTTTAAAGTTGAGGTGCTTTTTTGTCTTTTAAGGAAAAGTGCTACGTTTGACAAATACTTATTTTGAATTATTTTTAATAAAAATTTATCATTAAATCTAAAAACAAAACTAAAATGGATAAGATACCAGAAAAAATTACACCGCCAACAACCAAAGAATTTGAGCAAATGACTGATGAACAAAAAAGAGTTGTGATTTTACAAATTCAACAAAATATCACTTTTACTTGGGTAAAGCAAGCTGCAATACTTTTTGTAATTACTTCGTTTATTGGTATATTAGTAACTGTTTTTATACTGTTCAAACCTTAGTATTACGATTAACTACTGTTTTTTGAAATTAATTGCAGGTAGTCGTAATTCTCATAGTTACAGTTATGTTACCCGAATTTGATGTTGTTGTTGAGTTCCCTGATTTTATGAAAGCTTCTTTTTCTTTTTGAGTGCCACAAAATTCAGTTGTGGTTGTTGAATTGCTGTTCATACCAAGTGTACTTGGTGTTGCGGTTTGTTGGTATTTTACGGTGCATTGATAACATCTTTTACAAGAGGTATTCAAAAAGGAAAGTACAACAATAAATAAAAGTAAAAATTTAGTTTTCATCTTTAAAAATATTAATTAACGGTCAAATATAACCTAATTTACAACAATATCTCTTTACCGTCTGGCAGTTTAATAGTCGGTTCCTCTCTTTGAACCACAATAGTCCAATACCACGCTGCCGCAAGCCTCTTGGCTTGTGCTGCAACACTTCTCGCTTCATGATTTCCTAATTTTATCAATGATTTAAACTATAGCAATGTAAGTTAAAATTACTTCTCCTTTACCAAAAGTAAGAAATATCATTTAGCTTTTATTTTTCAAATATAATTTGATGGCCTTAATGCTAAACCACAGGCGAAGACGCCTGCGGGAGCAATTATACATAAGCGGTGTCATTCAGCAGGAAACTATAAAAAAAACAGAGCAGTTTTAAATCAAGCACTGCCTTTTTATGCCTGCAACTATTTTCGCGCTTTATTTTTTAGTTCAACGCATCAATAAAAAAGATTCCTCCTGAAAGACAAACTCTGGCGCGCGCATCCTGCGCGTGACCTACCATTTAAATGAAAGTAAATACTAATTTAACTATTCAACAAATTATTGCTGTAAATCAAGGCCACGGCATGTGCTGCCACACCTTCTTCACGACCTACAAAACCCATTTTTTCGTTGGTAGTTGCTTTTAAAGATATTTGATTGTTTTGAACGCCCATCACCAAAGCCAGTGTGGCTTGCATTTGATCAATAAAAGGTTTAATCTTTGGCTTTTCTAACACCAGGGTAACATCTATATTGCCTACCTGATAATGGTGTTGTCCTAAAAGTTCAACCACCTTTTTTAATAGAATTTTACTGTCAATCCCTTTAAACTGCATATCAGTATCCGGAAAGTGTTTTCCAATATCTCCTAAAGCTGCTGCGCCCAACAAGGCATCGCAAATGGCATGAATAACAACATCAGCATCTGAATGTCCGTATGCGCCCTGGAAATGAGGAACTTGAATGCCTGCTAACCAAAAGGGATGTCCATCTCTTAACTGATGTACATCAAAACCAAACCCAATTCTAAAAGGTTGCATTAGTTTGAAGGGGATTCTTTGGCTCCACCTTGGGAGGATTCAAAATTGAATGTAAGTGTAAAACGAAGTGTATTTTGCAATGGATTTTGCTGAACAGTTGGTATCAAATAAGCAAAATCAATCCCAAAAACATTATACCTTAACCCAGCACCAATGTTGAAGTACTGTCTATTTCCTTTAGAAGCAGCTTCGTGAAAATAACCTGTGCGAAAAGCAAACAAATTATCGTACCAGTATTCTAAACCTACTGCCCACATTACTTCTCTTAACTCTTCATTAAAACCATCTGGCGCATCATAAAACGATTGCGTTAAACCTGCCACAGTGCCAACATTTGAAGGTTTTCCTGCACTTAACTGTATTGTACCATCTGCACCATAAACAGGACTTCCAGATGAATCTATTGATATTTCTGGAGGAGTTGGAACCAACAATTTGTTAAAGTCTACCATAAAAGATAGCTTGTTATAGTCATCTAACTCTAAAGTTAAATTATTTCCAATTTTTAAATTCATAGGAATAAAATCTCTAACAGCGCTTTCACTGTAAGATATTTTTGAACCCAAATTCGACATGTTTACGCCAAAAGAATAAGTTGCTTTTTTACTTCCTAAAGTTAATTCATTGTTCTGGTAAAATGCGCTAATATCTGCCGCAACTGCTTGGCCTGGCTTGGTATTTACTCCCGTAACGTTGATATTACTTGTTAAATTAGAGAAAATATAACGTAAGGCAAGTGCTGTGCTAAATCTAGAACTCAACTTTCTACTGTAAGCCAAATCAACTGCAAATTCATTTGGCCTAAATTGCCCAATTGTAGTACCATTAATATCTGTAAAGGTAATATCTCCTAAAGAAAAATAACGCAAAGATCCAGCAATGGCTTGATTCTTATCTAACTTATGATAGGCACTTAAATAAGAAAAGTTGATATCTGGAACCAACCTTCTTAACCAAGGAGTATAGTTAAGTGCAAATCCTGTTTTCTTTTCTATAAATGCATACTTAGCAGCATTCCAATGCATAGAGTTTACATCTGGTGTGGAGGCTGCTCCACAATCGCCCATGCCTCCTGCCCTTGAATCGGGACCAATAGACAAAAAAGGTACCGAGGTAGTAATAGTATTTAATCGAACTTCCTGCCCAGTTAATGTGGTGGCTGTTTGAGCTTTAGTCTGATGAGCTGAT
>JBILPB010000161.1:0-6544 GCA_044374175.1 Bacteroidia bacterium
TCTTTATTTTTGGCACACAAATTTCCAAATAGCCTCATCAAAAAGCAATACTATGCAAACTGTTACCTTACATGATAAAACTTTTGAATTATTTATTGCAGAAGACACTATACAAAAGGCTATATTAGCTTTAGCCGATCAAATCAATACTGATTATGCAAGTAAAAATCCTTTATTTTTAGGCATTTTAAATGGTTCTTTTCTGTTTGCTGCCGATTTGTTTCGTCAAATTAATGGGCATGCTGAAATTTCTTTTTTAAAAATGGCATCATACCAAGGCACTTCCACCACGGGAAAAATAAGTGAATTAATAGGCCTTAATGAAGACCTCAGCAACCGACATGTAATCATTATTGAAGACATAGTGGATACTGGTATCACGCTTGAAAAAATAATTAACGACCTTCAAACAAAAAATCCGGCAAGCATTTCCATAGTTACACTTTTGTTTAAACCTGCCGCCTATCAAAAAAGTATTCCAGTAAATTATGTAGGAATTAAAGTAGCCAATGATTTTTTAGTGGGTTATGGTCTAGACTATGATGGTTTAGGAAGAAATTTAAAGGAAATATACAAACTAAAGGCTTAAACTTTTGCGCTGGTTTCAATTTTTAACAGTGTAATTTTTCAATAAAAAACATTTTTAACGTTATCAGTGTAAAATACAACACATGAAAACGATTTATTTTTTGATTGCCCTGATACTCATTGGTTCATCTACTTTTGCAAATTTAAATGACAGTCTTTCGACTACTTCAACTAAAAAAAATGAAATTGGTTTGATTTTAAATCCAGTTGGAATAGTACTTTTGGGTGCCACGCCTAACGGACAAAGGTTGGGAATTACCTATAATAGGAAATTGAATAAACCTGGCATCTTTATCACTTCTGGAATGTATTATCAAAGCTATAAAAATGATTTTGAGAAAGGAAAAGAGTTAACTTTAGAAGTGAATGGGCTCTTGCGAAATATTCAATATCGCAATGAAATAACTGATAAGGTAATGCTAAGCTTGGGTGCCGAAAAAAGATGGACAGTAAGCCAATGTCCAGCCATTGTTACCTATTTGGGATTTGAAATGTTGTTTAGTTATGGAAATGAATTTGCTAGTATCGGCAACCAATGGATGAAAGCAGATACAAGTCATGGTTTAGAATACAGTATGCAAAATTTACAATCTGATTCTGATTTTATACAAACTAATAGAACGAATAGAACTATTATTGGAGGTGGCATACAGTTAAATGCCGGTGTGCAATTGCATTTGGGTAAAAGATTTTATTTGTTTGCCCAAGCAGCGCCTTCATTTATATTTAGCACTGGCACCAGAGTGGAAGAAGATTTAATAACTAATTCAAGCTCCAAATACCAAACTTCTCAATTCGATTTTGATATGCGTGCTTTAGTGAGTGATATAGGACTCTCCTTCAAATTCTAATTATTGAAATAATTCACGCAACTTATCTACTTGCGCTGGTGTTCCTAGTACAAATAATTTTGCTCCAGGAATTATTTTTGTATCAGCCGATGGATTAATCACGTATTCTCCATGTGCTGTTTTAAAGCCAATAATGTTTGCGCCAGATTTGTTGCGCACTTCCAAATCTTTAATGGTATGATTTTTTAATTGTTCGGGTAATTCATTAAATACAATTTCTTCTAAATTAATATTTGGACCACCCTGCCCTGTGATATGATCCAGAAACTCGATTACATCAGGTTTAATGACTAAAGAGGCCATATGCGCACCACCAATTCTATCGGGCATAATTACATTGTCTGCGCCAGCAATTTTTAATTTCTTATCGCTATTGTCATCAGAAGCACGGCTAATAATAGTTAAATTAGGATTAAGACTTCTTGCGGTGAGTACAACAAATAAATTATCCGCATCAATAGGCAAGGTAGTAATTAGCGCTCTCGCATTCATTATCCCAGTTCTGATTAATAATTCATCTTGCGTACAATCTCCTTGTATACATAAAAAACCATTTTCTCTTACTTGATCAACAAGGGTTTCGTTTTTTTCGATAATTACAAATTGCTGTTTGTTGCTTTGTAATACTGTGGCGGCTTGCTTACCATTACGACCATAGCCGCAAATTACCACATGGTTGCTAAGTTTACTGATGGTATTGTTCACTTTATAATATTTATAGTAATAATTAAACTCGCCCTCTACAACGTACTTTGTAATTGCAGTAATGGCATAGGCAAAGGTACCAAAACTTGTAATAATTAAGAAAGCAGTAAAAAGTCTACCTGTATCGCTTAAGGGATGAACTTCTTGAAAGCCAACTGTGGCAATGGTAATGATGGTCATATAAAAAGCTTCAAGAAAGGTATAACCTTCAATGAAAATATACCCAAAAATGCCAATGGCTATAATGGAAATAATGAGCCCCACGGCCACATAAAATTTTGTAAAATATTTTAAATTAATGATTGTCATGAAGGCATAAAAATAGCTTGAATTCTTAAATTACTTGTATTTTTTTTACGAATTTGTTCTTGTTTTTTATTTTAACCATAAAACCGTATTAATTATTACTTTTGTGACCCAAAAATTAGACAGCATGAGCGTTCAACAAAAATTTTTGGGAGAAGGTTTTACCTTCGATGATGTACTCTTAGTTCCAGCCTACAGTGAGGTTTTACCTCGTGAAACTGACATTACTGGAAAATTCTCAAGAAATATTACCCTTAAAAGTCCTATAGTTTCGGCAGCCATGGATACGGTTACTGAACACGAATTGGCCATTGCCATTGCACAAGAAGGTGGTATTGGAGTGTTACACAAAAATATGAGTATTGAAGCCCAAGCGGAGCAAGTAAAAAAAGTAAAACGCTCTGAAAGTGGGATGATTCAAGACCCTGTAACCATGAGTATAAATGATAAAGTGAGTCATGCCTTACATATCATGAAGGAAAATAAAATTGGCGGTATTCCTGTGGTTGATGATAAAATGCAATTGTTAGGCATTGTAACCAATCGCGATTTACGTTTCGAAAAAAACATGAAAAGGCCTATCAAAGAGGTAATGACTAAAAAGGTGGTTACCACTAAAAATGGCCGCGACTTAAAAACAGCAGAAGATATTTTACAACAATATAAAATAGAAAAACTACCTGTAGTTGATAAAAATAATAAGTTAGTAGGATTAATTACTTACAAAGATATTATCAAATCGCGCATCAGACCTAATGCCTGTAAAGATAATTTGGGACGTTTACGTGTAGCGGCTGCTGTAGGTGTTACTGCCGATGTAGAGCAACGCATTGAAGCATTGGCCAAAGCTGGTGTGGATGCCGTCATTATTGACACTGCACATGGGCACTCAAAAGGAGTAATAGATACGTTAAAACGAATGAAAAAATTATTTCCGGCAATTGATATTATTGTTGGAAATGTGGCCACAGCCGATGCTGCAAAAGCATTAGTAAAAGCTGGTGCAGATGCAGTAAAAGTGGGTATTGGTCCAGGTTCAATATGTACAACAAGAATTATTGCAGGTGTTGGTGTACCCCAATTGTCTGCCATTTACGAATGTGCCGCTGCCATTAAAAATTCGGGTGTGCCTGTAATTGCTGATGGTGGAATTAGATTTACTGGGGATAT
The DNA here is from genome assembly GCA_044374175.1 of Bacteroidia bacterium. Taxonomy (GTDB): domain Bacteria; phylum Bacteroidota; class Bacteroidia; order UBA4408; family UBA4408; genus CAIKXD01. The sequence continues at coordinate 3,621 of JBILPB010000161.1, forward strand.
TGTTAAAGCCATTGCTGCTGGTGCAGGCTGTGTAATGGTAGGTTCTTTATTTGCAGGTGTAGCCGAATCACCAGGCGAAACTATTATTTTTGAAGGAAGAAAATTTAAATCATACCGTGGCATGGGCTCCATCGAAGCCATGCAAAGTGGGTCAAAAGACCGCTACTTTCAAGATGCGGAAGATGATATAAAGAAATTAGTGCCTGAAGGAATTTCTGGCAGAGTGCCTTACAAAGGTACATTGGCTGAAGTGGTGTATCAAATGGTGGGCGGTTTACGTGCTGGCATGGGTTATTGCGGAGCTGCAACTATTGATGATTTGCAAAAAGCAAAATTCATTAGAATTACCTCTGCTGGGGTACGTGAAAATCACCCTCATGATGTAATCATTACACGCGAAGCACCAAACTATTCGCGCTAAGCATAAACCACTTAATTTAAAAATGATGAATCGTATCAATCATTTATTTCAAATAAAATATCCCATCATTCAGGCGGGTATGATATGGTGCAGTGGTTGGGAATTGGCCTCTGCAGTTAGCAATGCAGGTGGATTAGGATTGATAGGTAGCGGTAGTATGTATCCCGATGTGCTCAAAACACATATTCAAAAATGCAAGAAAGCAACCAATCAACCCTTTGGTGTAAATGTGCCATTGTTGTATCCCAATATTGAAGAACACATTAAAATTATTATTGAAGAAAAAGTGCCCATTGTGTTCACCAGTGCTGGCAATCCAAAAACGTGGACTAACATTTTAAAAGCCGAAGGTATTAAAGTGGTGCATGTGGTAAGCAATGTAAAGTTTGCCTTAAAAAGTGCTGAAGCGGGTGTTGATGCTATTGTTGCCGAAGGCTTTGAAGCTGGCGGACATAACGGAAGAGAAGAAACTACTACCTTGTGTTTAATTCCCATGGTGCGCAAGGCTATTGATATTCCCTTAATTGCAGCAGGCGGCATTGCCACAGGAAGTGCCATGGCAGCCATGTTTTGTTTAGGTGCCGATGCTGTGCAAGTGGGCAGTAGATTTGTAGCCACCCAAGAATCATCAGCACATCAAAATTTTAAAGAAAGAGTTGTAAATACGCCAGAAGGTGATACCCAATTAACCTTGAAAGAGCTTACACCAGTGCGTTTAATTAAAAACGAATTTTACGCACAAGTTGAAGCAGCTTATCAAGCAGGGGCAAACAAAGAAGAACTCAATGCATTGTTAGGCCGTGGCCGTGCCAAAAAAGGAATGTTTGAAGGCGATTTAAAAGAAGGCGAATTAGAAATAGGCCAAGTGAGCGGACTCATTAAAGAAATTGTACCAGCTGCGCAAGTGGTAGCAGAAATGGTAAAAGAGTTTAATGAGGTAATGGCAAATTTAAAAGTAGATTTTAAGTAGTATCTTTATTGCTCCTTCACTTATTTCATTTTAGTGGGCAATACCCTTCACTTTGCTCGGGTCCGGGCCATCCGCGCTGCATGGCAGCTTGCTACTGTCCCTATTGCAAATAAGTTCTAAAAAGCATACCATTCAAAGTAGACAAATTACTTCAACAGCGAAACATTTTGATTAACAGTGTATTTTCGTTAACTGTTTCGTGATTTTGTTCTACAAAGCATAGGTGCAGGTTAATTCAAAATGAATACCCTTTGAAATCAATAAAAATTCTCTGGGCTACCGAGGCTTCGAGACTTTGAATATCACCCTAAGCAAAACTCACTCATGATTAAATCAAACAATTTTCAAATTGAATTGTCACATTGGCACATTGAAAAATTGGCACATTATAAAGCATTCTGCTTATTTGGAAAAACCACTTTCGGTACAAAACTTTTTGCTTCTTCAAAATCCATAGTGGCGTATGAAATCACAATTACTTCATCATCTTTAGAAAACTGCAGGGCAGCAGGGCCATTTAAACAAATCACACCGCTCCCACGATCACCTTTAATTACATAGGTAATAATGCGCTGACCATTGCGATAGTTGAGCACATGTACCTGCTCATTTTCAATTAAATTGGTGGCATCCATCAGGTTTTCATCAATTGTTATTGAACCAATATAATCAATATTAGCTTCGGTTACCGTAGCCCTGTGAATCTTCGATTTTAATACTTGTATATCCATTGCGGGCGCAAATTTAGAAAAAGTTTTTGGTAGCTCTTGCCAAAAAAATTAAACATCTTTGTAATATTGTTGTTTATTGCACAAAATGATGGAAAAAAACCCAATTGATAAAGACAAAGTAGCTGAGTTACCTGGCTTACTCGAATATGCGCATCACGTTGGCAGCGCGCTCATTAAGCCTGAAGACAGTGGTAAGATTAAAAGCAGAGCCCTCACTGCCATGCGCGAGCAAACCAATATGCAGGTAAAAAACATTTACGAGCAAATGCAGGTATTGGCCAAACAAATGAATGACATTAAGCTGCGCGTTGAAATTAGTGAAGAGATTTACAATACTGAAATGCGTTTTGAGCCCATGCCAGGCCATATTTACCACTTATATCGTAAAGAAGATGGCAAAACAGCACTTTCTATTATTGGTCCTAACCAATGGGGCAAAAGTACGCGGTTTAACGAATTTATTAGTTCAGTAAAACTACTTGCGGACCATACCTGGGAAATAATTAACTAAGGACAGGTATAAAAAAACACCGAAAAAAATTTTTGATTGCTTCTTTACAAAAAAAAGCTACCTTTGCGCGCGCTTAGCGCAATAAGCCAATAGTAAAATGCGGATGTGGCGTAATTGGCAGCCGCGCCAGACTTAGGATCTGGTGCCGTGAGGCGTGGGGGTTCGAGTCCCTTCATCCGCACTAAATTCATTAGCAATCCGAAAGGATTGCTTTTTTTATGCTTATAGATGAAGGGACAAGAAGTTTAGCCTGAATGAAATGAAGGCAGTCCCTTCATCCGCACTATGTTC
>JBILPB010000162.1:0-6542 GCA_044374175.1 Bacteroidia bacterium
GCTGTAATAATTCTATGTCGGCCTTTAGGGCGCATTGCCAGCAACATATTGATGCACATGGTGTGAAAATAATTATGGTTGATTATTTACAAATGATGAGTGCCAGTAAACATCGTAACAGTCGTGAGCTAGAAATAAGTTATGTTAGCCGTGAGCTAAAAAATATTGCCAAAGACCTTAATGTTTGTTTGATAGCTACAAGTCAACTGAGCAGGGCTGTTGAATCAAGAGGCGGGGCATATCATTCAAAGCATCCACAACTTTCGGATTTAAGAGAAAGCGGCGCCATTGAGCAAGATGCCGACAAGGTAATTTTTGTTTATAGACCTGCCTATTATGGCATTACTCATGATGAAAATGGAAATGATATTCAAAGTTTAACGGAGTTAATCTTAGCAAAAAATAGAAATGGAAAATTAGGCGAGGTTAAATTGCAACACAATGAAAACTTTACAAACTACACTGCATTTAAGGAGTACAAAAACGAATTTACTTTTTCGGAAAAGCGCTTAAATGAACTCAGAGATGAACATATATTTTAAATATTACATGAGCCGTTGCTACAAAATTATGAGGTCAAACATTTTTGACTTGGTGGTTGTGTTCCTGCAACCCATGAAGGAGTGGTTGCTGCGGATCTTCGCTATTTATTGCGATGCTCGCTTTGCTCCGCTTCTCATAAATAGCGATTAAATTCAAAGATAATTTGCAACGGCTCTTTTTTTAAAAACACATGCACATAGCAGCAGCAATAATTTCAGTAGCACAAACGCATAAAAACAGGTTGGAGTACTACTTGCAAAGTAATCATAAACCAAAACAGTTGGAGGCGTTTCATAAGCATGAACTCAATGCCATGGTGTTATTGAATAATGAAAAACCTGTGGCCCTCAGTCAGTTTTTAAAATGTTCTTTCCGCAATTTGGAGGTCCTCATCAATCAACCAGCTTACAAATATTACACTATTGCAAAAAAGAAAGGTGGCACACGTGATATTTTTGAACCAGAAGAAAATCTCAAACGCATTCAAAAGCGCTTGAATTATTATTTACAAGCCTATTACTTATGCATAAAACCAAAAGAAGTGCATGGATTTGTGGTAAACCCTCATTATATGGGTACTTACTATAATATTGTTGGCAATGCTAAGGTACACACGCAAAAAAAAGTTGTATTAAATATCGATTTAAAAGACTTCTTTCCTTCTATTTCTGCAAAAAGGGTAAAGGACTTGTTTGCGTCTTCTTATTTTAATTTTAACGATCAAATTGCGAATGCACTGGCACTTTTAAGCACCTACCAGGGCAAGCTGCCTATTGGCGCACCTACATCGCCTGTAATATCGAATTTTGTATGCCTTTCGCTCGACCACGATTTGAGTACTTTTTGCAAGGTGCACAATTTGGCTTTTTCGCGCTATGCTGATGATTTGACATTTTCATCAGACATACCTATTAGCACCGACCAAATTTTAGATATCATCAACATTATCAAGAAAAACCATTTTGAAATTAACGAAAAGAAGTTACGTTTAAAAACGAACAACCGCAAGCAAATTGTGACGGGCCTCACTGTAAATGAAAAAGTAAATGTTGACCGAAAACTTTTAAAAAAGATAAGGGCTATGCTGCACGATTTCACCCGCAATGGCATTGATGCAGCTACAAAAAATCACTTTAATTTAAAAAGTGCTGTTGAAACAGAACACCGTGCCAAATTTATCCAGCGCCTGCAAGGTTACATCAACTTTGTTGGACTTGTAAGAGGAAAAAATGATGCCTTGTACTTGAGGAGCAAAATGAGTTTTGATGAGATGTTTATTGGGGTTGCTTCATAAATAGTACCTATTTCCTGCCCAAATTCATTTAAGCGTGAGAGAAAATGAAGGATTATTAATTTCCATTTTTGTAAAAGAAACAGTAGAAAATTTTAACGCTGATATTGAAGTAGTAAAGAATATACATCATAGCATGGTAAATAATGATTTATATACTAAACAGCCGATCATAGTAACTTATCGCTAATTATTGGTTCAATGCTAACTTGTAAGTTCGTAATTCTTTTTTAAGTTTGTAGGAGATTCAAAGTTTAGCGCTTCGCTTTCACGCCTATCGCGAATATGAAAAACGTTGTTATGAAACATTTAAAAAAAATGACCTATGACAAATTCGACAACACAATTAAATGAGATTGTAAGAAATTTCTCTAAAGGAGAACGCAAATAGTAGCATAAGCCAATTAACTATAACCCTCCCAAAAATTTAGACAAGGAAAAACGATTAAAATCAAACCATATCGTTTTTCCGTTTTATTGTTTATCTTTACTTTATCAATCAAATTAAACATGCCCCCTCCTAGCGAAGCCGCTTTACGTTATGCAGTCATCGATCGTTGTTTAACGAATCCATATAAGCCATTTCCAACTATGGATGATTTAAAATGGGAAATAGAGCGTGAACTTAATACTTCGGTTTCAACGGCTACCATTCAAAAGGATATTGCGCAAATGAAAAAAAGCCGATGATGAAGGTGGGTATGCTGCACCAATTAAATTTAAACGTTCTAACCAAGGTTATTATTACGACCTAGATAAGTTCCCTGATTATACTATTCGTTCGTTTGGATTAAATGATAAGGAGATTGAAGCGATTGAATTGGCTGCCGGAGTGCTTAAACAATTTAAAGGAATTAAAGTCAATGATACTTTCAATCATGCTATCGATAAATTATTTTCTTCGGTTAATATCAAAAAGACATCTAAAGATGAATTATTAATGAATGCCATACAGCCAGAGGAAACTAACTACATGTGTGGCATGGAGTATTTTGAAACTTTGGTTAGTAGCATCAGGAAAAAAATACCAGTTTCCTTTGTTCATTACTCGTACAATAAAAAATTATTCAAGGCCATCATTATTCATCCTTATTTAATGAAGGAAAGCAATAAGCGTTGGTATTTAGTTGGATTTTCTGAAGAACATAATGAAGTAAGATATTTTGGGTTAGATCGCATTTATGACCCAGTGTTGATTGATAAAGAATTTAAAGAAAATAACGGTGCCGACTTAAGAACTTTATTTGATCATAAAATTGGTTTAAATACCATTTATGATAAGGAAGTTAAAACGCCAGAAGAAGTAACCTTATGGGTGAGCAGAACCATGGCAAATTATATTAAATCGATGCCATTACATAAATCACAAACTCATAAAGAGCATGGTGGGTATGGAGAAATATTAGTTACGCTGCATTTGGTTCCAACATACGAGTTATTGGCAATGGTATTATCGTATGGCAAGCAACTAGAGCTCCTTAAACCAAAATGGCTGCGAAATGAAATTGAAAAGGAATTAGAAAGGTCGTTTGGTAAATACAAAAACAATAAGGCATAATGGATAAGACAACAATAAAAAGTAAAATCAAAAACGTAATTCCTCAGCATAACGGTTACATTATTTCGAATCCGGAACATATTTCTAAAAAGGACAATCTACAATTACTTAGAATAACTGTAACTCACCTTGAAACTAAAGTTGATTTTGGTTACCAGGCTACGAGTTATTATACCAATGGGGGTTGGATTAAAATTAGTCCTAAAACTTTCATCAGACCAAAAGGAACAAACAAAAAATTAATTTTAACTAATGCAACCAATATACCATACGGACCAGAAAAATTACATTTTAACTCTAGCATGGAGTGGCGCTATTTTTCATTGCATTTCCCATCAATTTTAGAAGATTCAAATAATAAAAAAATATTTGAGATCAATCATACGGAGCCAATCACAATGGAATCAATAGACCTTATTGAAAATGACGGTAATACGGCTTTTAATTTTTATGATATTAAATTGGACAATGAAAGCAAAAAATCATTGATTTACTAAATTATAGCTCTTCCATTTTCACCATAAACCACCTAAAATAGTAAAAATTTATTATTTTTATTAAGATGAATACCAATTAGTTAATATACTAATTTATATTTATTTGCCTATTTTTAGTAAACAGTATTAACAATATGGTTTACTCTTCGTTTCTTTGTTTCATAAATCAAATCAAGCAAATCCTGATTTCTAACTTTTGAAACAAGTACAAAGTTATAAACTATAAAAATTAAGCATCATGAAAACAAATCTTCAATCAACACTAAACTGGGACATCAGATTGGAACCAGGACAGTTTAGTACCTGGATATATACTTTGAAATATAACATTGCATAACAGCATGTTTACAATGATCACTGGTTTTGAGCAAATGTGAAATTTCTGTTTTCTTTTATAAGTTAGTAATAGGTCTGTATTATCAATGCCGCACTCATCCCTATCCCTCCCAAAAATTTAGACAAGGAAAAACGATTAAAATCAAACCGTAGAAATTTATAACAATAAAAGACTTCATTGGAGCTTAGATTTAGCAGCCCCGCAATCGGTTCATTTAAAATATAATCAACAAAAATACAAAAGCTATGCAACAACTAAATCCTAATTAATTATCTTTGACATGTTCAAGTGAGGATGGAAACGAGCAATGCTGAGGAGCAGCTCGGATAGTGCCAAAATCTTGACCGCACTGAAAATGATTGGGGGCTTCGGCTCCCACTTTATTATTTGAAATCATTTTTAGGGCAGAAAAAACTTAAAAACCTAACACTAGTATTTACAAAAAATGGTCAACGTATTTCATTACAATACAACGACCGTGCAAACATTAAAAATGGGTTTATGCATAAAGTAATTTTTATTTGCTTTACTATGTTTGGGGGTTTGTTTTTTGCTTTTCCTGGCTTTGGGCAAAATACATCAATTGAAAAAATACCTACCGACAGTCTGGTGCGAAAAGGATTAAATTATCTGTACGATACGCAACAAAAAGAAACAGATGGAACACGGTATTTCAAAGGCGAATGGAAAAGCTTTATCACCAATGAACATTTTTTACCGCTGCTTATAAAGAAGGGTAAAAAAGCTGATGACTCAAACTGTTTTACCACCGCATCCGTTCATAATCTGCTGGCAGAAATTTATCTCAGCTATCCGAATTACGACATTATTCCGAAAATGCTTGCTCCGGCCTACGAAAATATCATGCAATTCAGGAATAACGGCACTTTTAACTTCTGGCATTATCTTAACAGGGCAGAGAATGTTCAGAAAAAAAAGCACAAATTAAATCCTGAAAAATATATGCAGTTCAGGCCAAACAATTTTTATTTCAAATCAAGATTTTATAATAATTGTACTAATGTTTGTAATGATGCCGATGATACTGCCCTTGGTTTTGCGGTAATGAAACTGAATAAAAAAGTAATCCCAACAAATTCAAATAATGTAGTACCAGATTCTATTGGGCCTTATTTTAGCAGTTACCGTAATATTCAACGCAAAAAAACACATTTCTATAACTTTTTTTTTAGCAAACGGGAAAATATTAAAGGAGCTTTTTGTACTTGGTTTGGCGAAGAAACTAGCTATACTGGTATTGGTTTTTTACCCTTCGCAAGCAAACAAAAGCAATATATCCCATACAATACCAATGAGGTTGACTGCATAGTAAACTCAAATATTCTTCTAGCTTTATGCTATTACAATGAAATGGAAACCCCGGGTGTTAAAGAGGCCATCCGAATGCTAAAAAACATTGTTACCACCAACAGATGTAATGATTGCGGAATCTATTATCCAACAGAGTTTACGTTACATTATATTGTTTCGCAACTTATAAACAAAGGCATTACTGATTTTAATGACAATATTCCTGAAATGCTCGATCGGATTGCAAGAAGCCAACGTGATGATGGATCTTTTAAAACTAACATTAAGGGGAATGAGCTGCAATCAACACTTTACGCACTACTTACCATGTGTAATATCGGTCAGGTAGAGAAATACCACACACTCCCATTGATAGAAAAAGCCATGAGTTATGTTCTTTCAAAAGCGGTTGAAAAAGATAACCAGATATATTGGAAAGGCGGAATATTTTTTTCCGGAGGAACAGTAGTTAGAAATGTATTTTTGTGGAGGTCTGATGCCATTACTACAGCCCTTGCACTTACGGCTATTCTGAAATACGATGAAATAAAAAAAATCCAAAATAATCTCTAAAGGAAGTGGAAATTAAGAAATTTTATACGCTTTTATTTGTAATCTTCTATTTCTGCTTCGTCTCTTCGCATTTATCTGCTCAAATATTTAAGATCAGCGGAAGGGTCACTGAAAGTGTAACGAATACACCTATTCCATATGCCAACGTGGTAATAAAAGGCACCACTGCCGATGCGATAACTGATAATGAAGGGTATTATTCCATAAACGCTGATGGTGTAGGTGATAGTTTAACTGTTTCTTTTTTAGGGTACGAAGCACTATCAAAGGCTATTCAGAAAAAAACCAACCAAACGATAAATTTTGTATTAAAAAACAGTCAGGTAAATCTTTCAGAATTTAGTGTGATTGGCGATAAAAAGCAAATTAATCCGGCTCATATTTTATTGGATAGCATTGAGAGTAATAAGTATAGAAATAATTACAAGCTTT
>JBILPB010000039.1:0-22559 GCA_044374175.1 Bacteroidia bacterium
AGATCGTCACTCAACTTTTATGCGCAAAGTAAAACCATTAAAATATTAGCTTATTGCTGGATTGTGCAAAATGTATTGATGCTTATTTCTACTGCTTTTCGTAATGATTTGTACATTGCCGAATATGGTTTAACCTATAAACGCATTGGCGTATATGTATATTTATTGCTTGCTGCTATAGGATTGGTAACCACCTTTATAAAAATACTAAAGTTAAAGAGCAATCATTTTTTATTTAGAAGCAATGGTTGGTTGTTTTATGGGGTGTTGATTATGACTTGCTTTGTTAATTGGGATGTGATGATTGCCTGGTACAATATAGAAGTACCGAAACAAATAGAAAAAACTTATCTGGTAAAATTATCTGATAAAACTTTGCCACAATTGTTTGCGCTGGAAAGCAATCCATCATTGGCAAAGAAAGAATTTGTGAATGAAGCTTATGTGAGTGGGATAGACGCCTTTAATTATGGAGATGAGGTGCCGCCAAGCAGTTATGAGCAGGAGTTAAGCAGAAAATTATATTATTTTATGGATAGAAGTTTAAACGAGGGCTGGCAATCGTGGTATTTTGAGCAACACAATACCATGAATGCCTTAAAACAATTAGATGAAAATGGTTTGATCAAAAGTTTAGATTTAAGTTCCACGCGCATCCAATCGTTAGCACCTTTGCGTGATTTTGATAAGTTAGCTACTTTATATCTCAATAGAAATAACATTAGTTTGAGCGAATTAAGTTATTTCCCCCATCTTACACATTTAGAAATTCAGAATAATAGTTTGAGGAATTTAGTTGGGATACATGCGCTTTCAAAGTTGGAGTATCTTGATATCAGTGTCAATCCTATTGCTGATTACACGCCTTTGATTGAATTGAAATATTTAAAAACGCTTGTTATCAGTAAAAATATTTCGGCAGCAATGGTTGAAAAATTGCATCAGCAATTTCCAAATCTGGAACTGAAGTTTAGTTAATTACTTAAATAAAAAATCATGGATGCACTTAAAACAATTTTTAAAACCTATTTAGGCAGTTTAGCTATAGCCTATTTATATCTTTGGTTAAACCATGAAAGGTTTGAATCGGGGGAGATACAAATTATTTCGGTTCTGTTGCTCCTTGTAAATATGTTGTTCAGTATAGCCTATGTTATTGCAATTTTAATTCCTTTTGGATTTTTATTTAAAGCTCGTATTGCTGCTTCTACTTTTAATAAATCTATACATAGTTTCTTGTTTTATTTTGCTTTGTTGCCTTTGCTCATGTGCATTATTTGTGTTGGTGTTGGATTGGATAACGTAAATGAAGGCATACAATTTTCACTCTTTGCGGTTAACTTTAGTAGCATCATTTATTTAGGTTTAATTCATTTCTTAAAATATAAAACCCTGGTATGAATTTAAAAAATAAAATAATATGGCTTACTGCTTTTAGCATTGCCATGGGCTTTTTAGAAAGTGCAGTGGTTGTTTACCTGCGTGAGATTTATTATCCAAAAGGATTTGATTTTCCTTTAGTTCCAATTACTTCAACTATTGCTATTACGGAGTTGTTGCGAGAAGCTGCGACTTTAATCATGTTGGTTGGCATTGGTGTACTTACCGGAAAGAATAAGGCAGAGCGCTTTGTTTGCTTTTTACACAGCTTTGCGGTGTGGGATATTTTTTACTATGTGTTTTTAAAATTATTGCTCAACTGGCCTGCTTCTTTATTTACTTGGGATATTTTATTTTTACTTCCTGTGCCTTGGGTTGGCCCTGTTTTAGCGCCATGTATCACTTCTTTAAGTATGATTATTTTATTTGGGTATGTTATGTATTACAGTCATAAAATACCGCATTTGAAAATTATTGCAAGTGAATGGAAATTACTCATCATAGGTAGTATAGTGGTTATTGCATCATTTGTTTGGGATTATTTTAAATACAAGACAAGTGCTTTAGCAACTGCAAATACTTCATTACTCAACGATTTGGCGAACTATGTACCACAAGATTTTAACTGGCCACTTTTTTGGGTAGGCCAAGCCATTATTTTTTTTACTATTTATAAACTTCAATTTAGATTAAAACATGAACAACATCATGCTGCATAAGCACACATCTTCAAAACTTAAAAAAGTAATAGCCATTAGTGCTTTATTCTCCTTGCTATTGATTGCTTTTAGGATTTATTATACATCAGGCTTGTATCTAAGTTTCTTGCTATGGAATTTATTTTTGGCCTGGTTGCCGTATTATTTTTCGAATCATTTATTAAATTATCATCAACAAGAAAAAGCTGGATGGAAATTGCTGGTTTTGTTTGGTTTATGGCTGTTGTTTTTTCCAAATTCGCCTTATATTATTACTGATTTGTTTCATCTAACTAATCACAAGGAAATGCCCATTTGGTATGATTTGGCACTAATATTTACAGTGGCCTGGAATGGTTTAATTTTAGGATTTTTGTCACTCATACAAATTCATCATTTTTTGAATTATAAATTTGGACAACACAAAAGTTGGTTCATTATTGCAGCCATTCAATTACTTTGTGCTTATGGTATTTATTTAGGGCGCTACGAGCGTTATAATAGCTGGGATATAATCACCAATCCTGTTTCTTTAATGAATGATATTTTAGCGCTATGTTGCAGTCCAATATCACATCCCAAAACAATTGGTGTTACTTTAGTATTTTCGGTGTTATTAATGTTGAGTTATTTAACTTTGTACTTTCTTACCAATCAACCACAACATGAAGAGCGATAAACCATTTTCGATACAAGCAAGGTTAAAAAGTTTTGTTTATGCCTTTGAAGGTATTAAAGCTTTTTTACGCTATGAGCCGCAAGCATTGATACATGTAATAGCTGCTGGTGTTGTTATTATTGCAGGATTTTATTTTGAAATTAGTTACTATGAATGGATTGCAGTTTTATTTTCTATTGGGATTGTAGTAGTTTCTGAAATGTTGAATACGGCCATTGAAAAATTAACAGATATGGTTTCACCTGAAATACATCCACAAGCCAAAGTGGTAAAAGATGTGGCGGCTGGTGCGGTTTTAGTGGCAAGTATTGTTGCTGCTGCAATTGGTTTGCTTGTTTTTTTGCCGAAGGTTATTTGATTGTTTTAATAAAATAGTAGCTGCTGCCACAATAGATTGCTCCCGCCTACCGATAGCTAACAGTATCTTCGCTGGTGGTTAAGCATTATAGGTTGCAAAGCAAATTTAAAATAAAAAAAGTATTGATATTTATTAATATGGCTAATCATTTAAATTCAATATTTATTTTAGAAAATATTTTTATGAGTGAGTATATTTGACGCGCAAAGTGTTGCAACACTAGCCAAGAGGCTAGCGGCAGCGGCTGCTGTGATTGGTTTGCTTGTTTTTTTGCCGAAGGTGGTTTAGCAATTATTTAAAAACGATAGGTAATTCCAAAACCCAAAAAAATGTTTGAGTTTGTTGTATTTGTATTTGATGGAAACAAACTATATTGAATAGTATTGTTGAGATTATTTGTAGTGGTTTTGTTCATGTAATTATAACTAATCTGCGGCTCAATTAAAAATGATTTTCCAGCTTTAATCGCATAACCCAAACCAAAATTGGCAGACCATAATTTGCTTTCCGAATCAAACGATGCATAGGTTATAGTTCTTGAAATGGAAGTAGGGTACTTTGTATTACCTTTTCCAATTCCAAAACTAAATGAACTTGAAAGAAAGAGGCCAAATTTGGAATAAAATCTAACTATTGGAAAAACACTTATTTCATGATAATTATTGGTTGCAAAGATTAAAGGACCACTTGTGGAATAAATAGCAGGATATTTATTGTGCTGATAGTTATATCCTATTCCAGCCCCTATGACAAAGTTTTTAATTCTATATCCATAAAAGGGAGTTGAGTTTATCAATATTTGTTTGTTATCTGTTGAGGTAATATCTGCAGCACTGTAAGCGCCATTAAAGTTAACTCCAATATACTTTTTTGAAATTGAATCTGTTTGGCTGTTTTGCGCCATTAATCCCGAGAATGTAATAAAAAGTATTGCGGTAAAAAAGGTGTTTTTCATGCTGTGGGAATTAGAATATTACTAAATTAAAAAGGCACTTTAAAAATTAATTAAAGTGCCTTTATATGCAGGATGGTGAATTATTATTTCACCATTAATTTACCTTTGGATAAACTTTGACTATTATTTAAAATTTCATAAAAATACACGCCTTGTGTGAGCCTATTTTTATTGATATTCATTTGATTTAATCCTTGCTTAATCACCATATTTTCAAGCAATATTTTACGTCCTGCTAAATCATTAATCACTAAATAAGTATTGTTATAATTTACATTTGAATTGATAGCAATTACGGCTTCATCAATCATTGGATTAGGATAAACACTAACATTGAATGATTGATTTTGATGTTGCAAACCAACACTGGTAACGATGTATATGGCGCTGGTGCTCGTGCAACCATCAATATTTGGGTTAGTAGTAAAAGTGTAATCACCAGCAACTGCAGGGGTGTAATTGCTATCTGTGGCATTCGGAATTAAGTTGCCATTTAAATACCAATTACCATCTGAAGAAGATGAAATGAGTTCAGCCCCATTAAATGTGATTGTTGGTGAAGGAGGAACTTGATTAAAAGGAACTGAAATGTCCCAAGTGTTTCCATTTAAAGTAAGATCATTTCCACTTTGCAGGTCAATGCTAGTGCTACCTGTACCATCATTTAAACGCCAGTAGGAAACTAAATCAACAGCTGTTGTGGGATCAATGTGTTTGTTCATATTCGCCATTAATTCAGCAGCGGGAACTGCACGATGCCAGATACGTACTTCATCCATTTTGCCATCAAAAAAGCGCTGTGCAAATTGAGCAGGATCGCTTAATTTACCTAGGGTAAGCGGGTAATTTGGTGAGCTAACAATACTGCCAGGAAAGTTAACGATATTTTGTTCAACACCATTGATAAACAATCTTAAATTTTGACCATCATAAGAACCTGCTACATGGGTCCAAGTGCCTAATGTTAAGGCATTACTTGGAGAAAGTACTTCCTTCCAACTGGTAGGAATTTGATTTACATCTAATCCTGCAATATTGAATGATACTTCGCCTGCACCACCGCAGCGCAGCACAAATCCACCTTCGCTACTGCTCCAGCCATGCTTACAAACAATAGAGTTGTTGGCAGAATTAAAAGCAAATGAATTTGGATTGATCCAAGCTTCAATGGTTATTGAATCGGTAATGTTTAGGTTGTTTTGATTGCTAGGCGTGGCATAGGAACTAAAACCATCAAAGGTAATTGAGTTGGTGTTTTCGATACAGTTTTGGGCATGTGCATATTCAAATGCCACTGCCAATAAAGCTAAAGTAAATATTTTTTTCATGATAAATAGGTTGAGTTAGTATCGTCAAAAGTATGAAATTTAGCTTAAAAAGTAAATCTAATTTTAATGCCTATGATTTAACATTTTTAATTTCAAAGCAATGGCATGCCCAAGACTGCTAATCTGAGGTTCAAATTCAAAGCTCATTTGGATGGGATTAATAATTACTACTTTTTTAATGGTCGCACTTGATGTTGCAAATTGTTCCCAATGGTATTCAATTCCATTAATTTCTACTTTGCCTTTCCAGCTGTGATTTATTTTGTTCATTGATTTAATATTAGTCAAATTAGATGAGCTTAATATAATCAAAAAATATTTATTGCAGCGGTGGTTAAATTTAAATTTGATGAATTGATTTAGTAGCACGAGTCTGAAGACTCGCGCCAGATGTGTTTGAAAACTCGCGCCAGATGATATAAAACGCATGCTGCAATAGGGACAGGAGCAAGCTACCTTGTAGCGCGGATGGCCCGGCCATGAACAAAGTGAAGGGATTGCCCTTCTTCGCTTTGCTCAGAATGACAAAACGGATTTTACTTATTCTTCGCTTTGCTCAGAATGACAAAACGGATTTTACTTATTCTTCGCTTTGCTCAGAATGACAAAACGGATTTTACTTATTCTTCGCTTTGCTCAGAATGACAAATATGGATGTTGTATATTCTTCGCTTTGCTCAGAATGACAAATATGGATGTTGTATATTCTTCGCTTTGCTCAGAATGACAAAACGGATTTTACTTATTCTTCGCTTTGCTCAGCATGACAAATATGGATGTTGTATATTTTTCGCTTTGCTCAGCATGACCAATATGGATGTTGTATATTTTTGCTTTTACACGGTAAAATAAAAAAAGCCCTCTTTACTTAATTCTAAAGCTTACACCCAAGCCAAAAGTTCTGCCAATTTGATATGACTCGGCATAATAGGTTTGGCCTCTGTACACTTGCGTTTTAGATACTTTAGCATTTAATAAATTGCGCATTACAAATGATAACTGCCAGTATTTTCCAATGTTTTGAGTAGTTTTAAAATTTAAAAATGGCACTGGTGATTCGTAAACATCGGGTGTGGCAAATAATGAAATGCTGTATAATTTTGGTCCTGACACATTGAATGATAAAGAACTTTCGTGCCCAATTTTTGGATTTGCATACGTTAAAATTGCATTTACAATATAGGGTGCCTGGCCTTGAAATGGTCTGCTTTCTGAAGAATAAGTAGAATCAATATTTTTAGAGTTCTCTATTTCTTTTGTTGGGATATCAACGCTTGATTGAATGACTGTTAAGTTGGTATTGAAATAAAAATCGTGCATAAATGGCGTAATAAAATCTAAACTTTTTCTGAATTCAAATTCTGCACCAAGTACTTCGGCTTTATCAACATTTACAAAGCTTAACTCTGGGATAGTTGCCTTAGGATTAAAGGCTCTAATAATTGGATCTTTAAAGGTTTTGTAATAAGCACTCACTGCTATTATTTCTCCAGGTCTTGTATACAACTCATAACGAATATCGAAGTTATTGATGAGTGTTCTTTTTAACCCTGGATTACCCACATTATAGAAACCATTTTTAGTATCGAACTGCTCAAAAGGTGCTAATTCGCGCATGTTTGGGCGTGCAATAGTTTGACTGAATGCCAATCTAATATTTGACTTTTCTGTTAATGCATAAACGGTATTAATAGAAGGTAAAACATCTAATAAATTAAGTTTACCTGGGTCAATAATGCTATCGCCATTGAGAGAAAAGAAAATAGCATTGGTGTCGCGACTAGCCACATTCATGTTTGTGTTTTCGAGGCGCGCACCAGCAATTATTTTGAAATTTTTGAATGGCGAAAATACTGTCATAGCATAGGCAGCAGTAATGTCTTGTTGGCCAGTATAAAAGTTTCTATTGTTTACCTGATTGAGGTAATGCCAGCCCGTTGAATATCTGGTAACAGCTCCTTGAGAATTTCTAAGGGTGTCTGTAATTCCAAAATTGTCTTTGTCTAAGAAGGCATTTAAATCTCCATTATAGCTGTCGAGTAGTAATTTTTGTGATGGCTGTATACCAGAGTTGTTCATTTGAAAACGGTACTCTTCAAAATTTCTTTTTGTTGAGCTATAGTATCCTCCCCATTTTATTTTAAAGCTTTGTGATTTATTTATATTGAGGGTAAAATCAATTTTAGCTTGTTGTTGTTTGTCTTTCAAATCTCTGTAAAAGTGATATGGGAAAGCAAACTCTGCATTGTTCATGTAGTAGGCAGTGTCTAAGTATCTTACCAAATCTCCATTGGCGCCAACCGAGTCGGCAGTATCTTTAACGGAAGTGTAGGCAAAATAACGTAAATCTGGCTCATATTGGCGGGTATCGGTGCTGCTTGCCGACCAGTCGATATCTAAACCTCCTAAAAGGTTAAAACTGTGACTGCCATTAGCTACTAATGTTTTTAATTCTCTTTGTGTAAACTCAAGTACGTTGGTATTAAATTCTGCACGTGGATCTGAAAGTTGTCCCATAAATGTGCCTGTTTGTTGCCTTGATACTTTTTCGGCATCATTGCTATAAATGCCAGTTACACCAATAGTATGTTTTTTAGCAATTTTAACTGCCAGGTTTGCTAAGCCGCCAATTTGTGGATTATCCACACTTTTTGTTTCATTGAGTGCTTGGTAGGCAAATAATTTTTCTGTATTGGTATTGATGTAGGTGTTTATTTCTCCATCATTGTAATGTGTAAAGTTTCTTTGATAATTACCTCCTACAGTCATGCCTATTTCAGTATTTCCAAGCACAAATCGTTCGCCAGCAGCAATGCTGTAGTTGTTATTGAGTGGCGTTCTAGCGTAATTATTGTTTAATCCAAATACTTGCTTAAGTTGATAACCAAAGCCACTTTCAATAGTACTATTGTTTGTTTTTTCGGCTATAAAAACATTGCTGAATGCCTTGGCAGAGTTATTAAATAATTGTCTCTGGGGTTCAAATTCATCACTTTTTTTGCGTGCGCTTAAATATAAACTAGAGTTAAGTTCATCTCTTATGGAATCATTTAAAACAAGTTCTGGCAACTTTCTGGTGCCATCATCAACTCCTCTCCAATCATTGCTTCCTCCCTGATAGGTAAGAAAGTCACTATTTAAAGATGAAAGGGTGTTCATTGATTGGGACACATTTACTATTAAGTAAGCTTTTTCGGGAAAACTTTTAGTACTAATATTTAAATTTCCTCCTGCAAAATTACCTGGTTGATCTGGTGTAAAGGTTTTTGTAGTAACTATGTTATCCACAAATGAAGAAGGAATTAGATCTAAGCTTGAGGCATTGCGATAAGGATCATTGCTTGGGATTGGAAGTCCATTTAATTGTGCAATAGAGTATCTATCTCCTAGGCCACGCATCACCATAAATTTTCCATCTTCCACATTCGCACCTGTCATTTGCTTCATAGATTCAGCGGCATTGTTACTGCCAGTGCGCGCCATTTGTTGTGCAGAAATACCATCCTGCACTGCAAAAGATTTTTTCTGAATTGAAATAAGTGATGCATCTGTATTTCTTTGTTGCACAGCTTCAATCACCACTTCTTTTATTTCTACATTATCTGACTCGAGGGTAAAATCAAGTGTAATAATTTCACCTTCTTTTACCGCAACGTTATTTACAATAATTTTTCTATAACTAATAAAATTGCAAGCAATAGTGTGATTGCCCGCAGGCACTTTTAAATTATAATTACCACTTAAATCTGTAGTTGTTGCGGTATTGGTTCCTTCAATTTTAACTACAGCTCCAATGATTTCTTCTCCTGTTATTTTGTCGATTATTTTCCCTGAAATGTTTCCATTTTGTGAGAAAGCTTTAAGATTAAATTGTAATAAAATAATGGATAAGAAGAGTGTTTTTAAGTAATAATTTTTCATGTAAAACTTGATGGATTTATGCTAGTATTTTAAATGTGAAAAGCAGGAGACTTTCGCCCCCTGCTATCACCGGTATTTAATTTTTATATTTATTCAATAATTAACTTCTTACTAAATTGATTTTCACCATCGGTAAAACTTACAAAGTAGAAGCCTTTGCTCAAATTAGAAACATCAATTGTTTGCGGGGCGCCCACAGATGGTTTGTTGTTTAAAGTTTTTACCACTTGTCCTTGTGTATTGATAATTTGAACCAATACATTTTTGCTTGACTCATAGGCAATATTCAAATTTCCTTTTGTAGGATTTGGATACAACATCAATGCATTAAGTACATTGTTGTATTCGTTGATACCAGTAACATTTACAAGATGTCCATTTTTAGCTAAGCTTGACCAACCTGATAACCATAAATCTGTTGAAGCTGCAGAAAATGCACCTTTATAATTTACAGGTGTAAAGAAAGCATCACCAGTAGGGTATGCATCTAAAGTGGTGGTGTATGCAGCACCTGTTCCGCTTGGGCGAGGGTCTAATAAACCATTTTGATCTCTGCTGATTCCGTTTAAACTTGGGTTAGCGATTTGATTGCTATTTGTGGTTAAATGTGTAATCAAAGCAGTTGCGTTTGCATCGTCAGCATTTGCAGTAATTCTAATGATACCGTTTGCAGAACCATCAATTGTAGTTGTACTACCAATATTGTAAAAAAGATTGTTTTTAATGATTAATTCACCTGCTAATAATTGAGCGTATGCATCACTTGTATTTGTAGGCTTATCTTGTACTTCAATTCCTTTTCCTTTCATTTCAGTAACTATACTGTTGGCAATGTAACCTTTAGTACCAGCACGAAATAACCATCCAATTGGGTTAGCAGCAGCAGCAGCAGGGCCAGAACCAATATGAGTGCCATTAAAAACAATAGGATCTGATGAAGGCGTTTGATCATCTGGTGTACTTCCATCGCACTCCCAACCAGCATCAGCTATATCTGATCTTTGGATAGAAAACCAAAATTGACCTTTACCAGTCCATGATTCATCCCAATCGAAGCTATCATCTTCGGTAAATGCAACAGCAGCATATTTTACGTTTACAGTACCTCCAAAAAATTCGATACCATCATCAGAGTTAGCATAAATTTCTATGTACTCAACTGTTGTTCCTGAACCAACAGCAGCTAATGACAAACCATTTAATTCACTTCCTGATGTAAGTGCACTTCCACCATGACGAATAGAGCAATAACGCATTACTCCTGAATTGTCGTTATCGACATTTAATCCAGCTGCCATCCCATAAATACCTCTTGCTTCAGTAGTTGGTATACCTTCAACATTTACTTCTGTGTTTCCGTTTTTAAGTGTATATGCTTTACCTAATATGGCAATACCACCCCAAAGTGCATTATCTGTTGGACCTAAATCAGCAGGGTCGGTCATGTCATCATCTTCGGCAGTAAAAATAATTGGTTCAGCAGCAGTTCCCGTAGCAAAAAGTTTAGCTCCTCTGCATATAATTAAAGCCGAAGGGTCTGAACCACTAGCGTTTGGCTTGAACTTTACTGTAGTTCCGGCTTCAATATTTAATATTGCTCCATCTTCAACAAATATTGTTCCTTCGCAAAGATAAATGTTATTTTTGGTCCAGTTGTAGGTTTGCCCTCCTACTAAATCGGCATCAACTATGTCGATAATTGTTTGGGCTTGGATACTAGCAATGCTAATGAATAAGCCTGCCGTAATTGAGTAAAGTTTTTTCATAGTTTTGTTTTTAATTTTGATGCTGCAAAACTATGTTATGTAAATTCCGTGGGTATTAACTTGAAGTTAAAAATTTGTTATAAGGCTTATTAAAATTCTTAACTTTTTCTTAACATTGAATATTTTTTCGAACTAAAGGTATTGTCAAATAGAGATTGAAGGTAATTCTATTCAGATTATAATTCTAATTATTTCAAAGGCTTCAGCACTATTTTCATTAATTTGAGCACCTCTCACCTTTGCCAAGCCATTTATGAAGTCTTCCTCAAAATAAACCCTGTGATTTAAAGTTTGATACATATTGAGCGCTTCCACTTTTTTGGTGATGTGGTTTTCATTTAAACTAAAAAAACAAGATGTATGAAAATTAACTGTATCCCAGGGTAAATCGAAGCCATAACATGTAGTATGTTTAAAGGCTCTAACACCTTCTTGGTAAATTGTTTTATGGTCTTGATGAAGAGATTGACTTGAAGGCATAAATACAATGTCAGGTTTTATTTTATTTCTTATCTCGATTAATATCTCTAGTATATCTTGTCTAAATAGATTAAATTTTCGTATTGGAAATCTTTTTATTATCAAATTATCTGGATGAATGCCCAGTTTTTTTGTTGCACGTTCACATTCATTTAACATGATGTTTTTGTCTATGCCGCTTGGTATGGTTTCCTCTCCTATAGAAAACGCAAGATAATAAACTGTCATTCCTTGTTCTATAAGCTTTACAATAGTTCCACCGCAACCTAATTCACCATCGTCAGCATGAGGGGCAACAACGAGTACATTTTTTTTCAAATTAAATTTATTTGAGTTCAAAATTAATTAAAGTAAATAGGTGAAAAAGGTTGGAAGATTAATTAATTGTAAAGATTGATCATAGGAGTTTAGCCGCATTGTCAATTTAAAATAATTTTAAACTTATGTTATGATGAATTAATTGTTAATGATTTAAAATTGCACTTCTAACATAGAGTTTTAAGTAAGTGCAAGTTCCTGTTAAATCCATTGAGCATTGGGGTAGTTGAAATTTATTATAGGCTTAACCTTCGAAGTATATATAGCCAATTTTTAGCGATAGCTTTAACATAAAGTTAATAATCTGGAAACGCACTTAGAGGAGTAATTGGCTTTTATTTGCAGCGTTCTAAAACAAATAATTTTAATGAAAAAAATTGCCTTAATTTTAATATGTTTTTTATTTATAAAAACAAGCTTTGCACAAAATGGCTTAGAGGGTTTAATAGTTGAGAGATATTATAAATCAAATGAAACTGATACAACTGTAAATGATGTTGGGGGCAAGCTACCCCTTGGGTCTTTTACTTATCGATTTTATTTGGATTTATTGCCAAATTATAAATTTCAAGCTGCCTACGGATTGCCTGGTCATGAGCTAAGGATAGAAACAACTACCCTTTTCTTTAACAACGAAGATAGGGGAGATATTCATCCATCCTATTCTAAAAGCAATGCCAAAGATAATACAGTGATGTTAGATTCTTGGCTTTCAGCCGGGGCTGCATGCATTGGTAATTTTGGGGTTTTAAAAACAGAGGATACTGATAGCAATGCAACGGTTATAAATGCTGAGAGTCCTCAAGTGTTACAAAATGATGACCTAAGTTGCGGGATTCCTATTAAAACTCAAGATGGCTTGCAAGTGGGTGTACCAGGTGTATTTGGCAATATAGGCATCGATAATGAAATTGCAGTATTTGGAAGTCAAAATGACGGTACAAATGGACCAGTTTTTAGCACAACGAATGGTTCATGGTATTGTTTAGGAGGTTCCATGGGAGCTGATTCTATAACGAATAAAGTTTTAATCGCTCAAATAACAACGAATGGTAGTTTAAAGTATAAATTTAATATTCAGTTGGGAACTCCAACTGGAGGTGTTGAAAATTATGTAGCTGAGTCATTAGCAAGCGATACTAGTTCAATTTTATTTCCTTCTTTGAATGATTCAATTATTGTAATAACTTCTATTGAGGAGCATTTAGCCTATGTAAATGATCAAGCTGTTGACATTTACCCTAATCCAGTGAGTACTGATTATGTGACTTTAAAATCAAGAGATGGTGCATTAGATAAGCCATGTATTGTATCCCTATTTGACACTAAAGGTTTAATGATCGATCAAAAAAAGGTTGTTGGAATTTCTAAAGACGGCTTTAAATATTCGGTTCAAGGACTTAACAATGGAATTTATCTGGTTAAGATTGAAGATTCCAATCATATATTCATTAATAAATTAATAGTTAATCATTAGCATAAAACAAAATAAAATTAACCCTATTCCTATGAAAAAGAAATTACTCCTTCTACCTTTATTATTCGGTTGCTTTTTAGCAAAAGCGCAAAATGGATTAGAAGATATTATTGTAGAAAAATATTATATTTCAGAAGCCAATGATACCAATGCAAATAGTGTTGGAGGTGCACTTCCCATTGGCTCAACAACCTATAGAGTGTATGTTGATATGTTGCCAGGATATACATTTCAAGCAGCATACGGATTGCTTAATCCCTATCATGAGCTAAGAATTGAAACTACAACACAGTTTTTTAATAATATAGATTATGGGAGCACTTCTCCTACTTTTTCAAAAAACAATTCTGCAAAAAATACAGTAATGCTAGATTCTTGGTTATCTGTAGGAGGTGCATGCAATGGTTATTTTGGGATATTAAAAACAGAGGATGATGGAGTTAACACCAATGTGAATACTTGTGCTGGGTGCAGCGCCACGCCAATTCTACAAAGTGCTAATCCTGATGCTGGTATAGCTTTAAGCACTCAAGACGGTTTGATAGCAGGTACCCCGCTTTCTGTCACTACTGTTGGTTTATCTCCTGCCATCAATGTGTTTGGCAATAGCACTGTTGGTAATTTGTTTTCAACAGACAATGGTTCTTGGGCTGCACTTGGAGGCGCCACAGGACCTGATGCAAACAGTAACAAGGTATTAATTGCTCAGTTAACCACCGATGGAATATTAACCTTTAAACTTAACTTGCAACTAGGAACACCAGGTGGAGGTACAGAGAATTATGTAGCTGAAAACCCTACAGGATCTGAATTTCAGCACCCTGCCTTAATTTACGATTCTGGTAATCTTACCAATTTACAAGATTTAAATCCAACAGGTTCGGTGTACAAAATTTTCCCTAATCCAGTAAGAGATAACATCAATATTGAAGTTAGATCTTCAAATAGTGATAGCAAAAAACAGTTCATGCAGTATAGTATTTATAGCATGGAAGGTAAAGAAGTGATGACAAATAAAATTGATTCACTACCTAACAATTACAAGGATACTATAGATTTAACGCAGCTTGAAAAGGGAATTTATTTTATGCAAATAAATCTGAATGGGGTAGTTTCTACAAAGAAATTGATTAAAATATAGCTTGTTTTAAAAAAGTCTAAAATCTTATTCGCCATAATTTATGATAACAAGGACTTGTATCATTTTAGTGATATTATTAGGTAATATTATTAATGGATACGCACAAGGAACGTTAAGAGGAAAAGTTACAGATGAGAACGGAGAACCTGTAATTGGAGGTTTGGTTGTATTAAAGAATAATAAATTAATAGCATCGTCAACTGACCTGGATGGGAATTATTCCATAAAATTACCAGATAGCATTCCACAAACTCTTGTAGTGTCATATATAGGTTATCAAACAATTGAAGAAATTATTTCAATTAAGAAAGGAGAGGTTTTAATTAAAAATTTTGACCTTAAATCTACTTCAAAAGAAATTAAAGAACTTGTTGTTGAAGGCAGAGCTAACAGGGCCAAGGATAATTACATGGAGAAAATGAAAATTAACTCTGCCACTTCTATTGATTTTGTTTCATCAGAAACTATTAAAAAAACTGGAGATGCAACAGCATCAGCAGCAATAACAAGGGTTTCAGGTGTTTCTTCTAATGGTTCGTTTATTACAGTTAGAGGTATTGGAGATAGGTATGTAAAAACACAAATTAATGGTTTAGTGATTCCTACTTTAGATCCATTAACTAATAATATCAAATTAGATTTATTTCCTTCAAGTTTACTAGATAATATTTTTATCACTAAAACAGCCAGTGCCGATTTACCAGGTGATTTTTCGGGTGCTTTGATTTCGCTTGAAACTAAAGATTTTCCCGATCAATTCATGGTGAATGTTGAATCAACAGTTGGATATAACAGTCAAAGTACTTTTAAAGATTATCTTTCAAGTGAAAGAAGTTCTACAGAATGGTTAGGATACGATAATGATTTAAGAGATATTGACCATTTAACATATCGACCTGTAATAGAAGAGCCAACAGTATATCAACAGTTAGTAGTGTTGGGGTTAGAAGATTTTTACAATGCTATTGGTGTAAATAAGGATACTCCGTGGAGTGATGATTATTTTAAATTAGGTTTAGTTGAACTGGGCCTATTAGATAAAGGGAAATTTAATGACATAGATGCTGTGAATGATGCAAAAAATACCTTTAATAAAGATAATATAAATAGAAATAATGCATATAGAGCTATCAATGCTAAAGCTTCGGAATTTGGTAAATCTTTGCCTAATAATTGGGACACTAAGTATCGTGTGGCGCCACTTAATTTTAGCCAAAGTTTTAGTATAGGAAATCAAGTTAATTTTTTAAATAGGCCATTGGGTATTATCGGTGGATTCAGATATTCTAGTGCTGTGCAATACGATTCAAATGCTACCATAAGAAGGCTGTTGCCAGGAGATTTAAACGGACCTCAAAACTTCACCACTGATGCTATTCAAAGGTCAACAAAAGAAACGAATGGTATAAGTGGCTTGCTGCAAATTACCTATAAACTTCATCCAAATCATACTATTGGAGTTTTGTTTATGCCAAATTTTTTGGGGATTAATAATATAAGAAGTTTTCTTGATTCAGCAAATGGTACCAACAATTTGGTTGTTAAAGATCAATTTTATGAACAAAGAAAACAATTGGTATATCAGGCCAAATCGCAACATTATTTCCCAATTATAAAATCAAAACTAAATTTTAATATATCGTATACCAATGCAAAAAGTGTAGCACCAGATTTTAAAGTTTTAGCTTATGCATTGCTACCTAAAAATCAAAATGCTATTGGTGGAGGTTTTCCTATTCGCAGATTTTACAGATACTTAAATGAAGATTTGTTAGATGCTAACATTAAAGCCGAAATCCCTTTGTTTGAAAAACCTGATTTAGCAAGAAAGTTAAAATTAGGAGGCAGTTTTTTCAACAGCAGGCGAGATAGCCGACAATACGAATATTTTTATTCATCGGGGCCATATGCTGCACTTGGATTCGAAAATCAGGATTTACAAAGTTTTTTTGATCTTTCTGAATATGAGTTAAGTGAACAAACTAATTCAGTTGGATTACCAGAAGCAACAATCAATAAATCATATTTAGTGGTAGATTTAGATTCTTACCATACCATTGGAAGAACCAATATATATTCAGGTTTCGCACTTGTTGATTTTACAATTATACCGCGACTAAGAGTATCAACTGGCGCGAGGTTAGAGTACACGGACATTTATGCCGATGTATTTAATTCAGATTCTATGGGATACGCAGCTTTAGATGAACGAAGATTTCAGCCTGGAGATGCATTTATGGTAAATCCAGGAGTAATAAATCAAGCAAATATTTTACCTAGTATCAATATTATTTACAAACTCAGAAATAAAGAAACAAGTCCAATTAATTTACGAGTAAATTACAGTAAAACTATTGCTAGACCAAGCGTTAGAGAGTTAACTGAAACCACAATTTTTGACTATGAATATAGAAATTTCATATTTGGGAACGCTGATCTTAAAACGGTTGATATTAATAATTATGATTTCAGAGTTGAATCTTATTTTGAAAATGGAGATAACATTTCTTTAAGTGTATTTTATAAGAAATTTATAAATCATATCGAGTTAGTTCAAACCACGCAAGGATTTAGTTGGCAAAATGCCAATGAATCCAATGTAAAGGGGGTAGAAATTGATGCAAGAAAAATTATTGTAAAAGGATTAGAAGTGAGAGCAAATTTTACTTTAGCACAATCATTAACTGAAGTTATACAAAATAATATATATGTTAAAAATAATATCAAGGTACTGGAGCCATATGATACCTTAACTCGACAAATGTCGGGACAAGCCCCATACGTTATTAATGGAATTATAAGTTACACCATGGATAGTTTACGATTAACTACATCAATTGCCTATAATGTGCAAGGGCCAAGATTGGCTGTTGTTTCTGCAGAACCTAAATTAATCCCAGATGTATTTGAACTTCCACGACATGTGTTAGATTTTAGAATTGCCAAACAAATAGGAAAAAGGTTTACAGTTACAGTAACTGTAAAAGATATTTTAAATAGCCCTATAAGAAGGTCATATAAGTTGCCTAGCGGTTTTACGGCTGATTTTGATAATTTCCGATATGGCACTAATTATAATTTATCCATTTCGTTTAAAATTTAAATATTGATGAATATAAGATTAAGCCTAATTATTTTACTAATAATTTCTTGTTTTACTAGTAAGGCACAAGTTGAAAATGTTATTGTAGAGACCTATTATATAGCCGATAATAATGATATTGCTGATACCATTGGTGGAGTATTAGAGGCAGGTTCAAAAACGTATAGGGTTTATGTTGATTTAAAGGAAGGAACGGTATTAAAAAAGGTTTATGGAGATCAATATCATCCTTTAATTTTTAGAACATCTACTACTTTTTACAATCATAAAACTGAAGGTAAAACTTTTGCTAAAGACTTTAATAAAAACAGGTTTAAAGAGAATACAGTTGCTTTAGACAGCTGGATCACAATTGGTCAGATTTCGAGTTCTTCTTCTCCCTTACACGGAATTCTTAAAACAGAAGATACCAATGGTTCATTTATAGGAGGGGCAAACAATGATAGTTTGCTATTGTCAAATAATACTGCCGATATGGGTCTTCCGCTCACTGTTGCAGATGGTATCATCAATTATAATTTATCGTTGGTCAATTGGGGTAGTAATGGAATTGTGGATCCTGTAACTACACTTGATTCAACAATATTTGGTTCGTTACAAACTGGAAATGAATTTTTAAGCTATGATGCTGGAATTCAAAATTCAGGAACTATTGGTGTGAACCCTACAGATAATAAAATTTTAATAGCTCAGTTAACCACTTCAGGAGAATTGTCATTTAAATTAAATATTGAAGCAGAGATTCCAAACCCTGATGGAGGTGTATTTTTAGTAAAGTATGTATCGGATTACGACACCCTTTTTGATGATGAGCAATTAAGTCCTTATCTTTCTTATCCATTTCTTTGCGGATGCAGAGATGCAAACTATTTAGAGTATTCAAATATTTATGCTTGCGACTCTCAAGATTCTTGCATTACACCAATTATATTAGGTTGTATGGACACAAGTGCTTGTAATTATGATCCTAAAGCAAATTTCAATGTAAGTAGTTTGTGCTGTTATCCGGGTTACTGTAATGATCGAGATATTGCTGTGGTTTGTCCAGAATTTAGTGAAGGGCTTAGGTTTTATATTTATCCCAATCCCACTAATAACATTATTAATTTAAATTTTTGGCTGCTGCAGACTGCTGATGTATTTTATAGTATTACAGATTTTTTAGGCAATACGGTTAAACAAGAAACTCAGCTTGGGAGCTATAATGGCAACCAAAGCTTGGCTGTAGATATTTCAGACTTAGAAATTGGGGTTTACTTTCTGAAATTGCGTGCGGGACAAACAGAGCAGAGAAAGATTTTTATAAAGAATTAATGCATAAAAACATGTTACCATTACTTCAAAAAAAATATTACCAAAGTGCTTTACAACATATAGCAATTTTAGTAGTTGTTTATTTTCTATTACAGATTCCATTGAGCTGCAAAAAGGATTCAATGAATAAACCTTTAATTCCTTTATTCGACTCCATAATGGACGTAGATAGCAATTATTATAAGATTGTAAAAATTGGTGAGCAATGGTGGATGGCCGAAAATTTAGAAGTTGAATCATACAATGATGGTACACCAATAAGAAATGCAACATCTGATGAATTTTGGAAAGATACACTTGCTGGATATTGTTTATATAAAAATGATGTTACTGCACCTGGTTTATTATATAATTGGTATGCTGTAAATAGTAGTAAAAAAATTGCACCAGCAGGTTGGCATATTGCTACAGACCAAGATTGGCAGAAATTAGAAATATTTTTAGGGATGTCTTATAAAGATATTTTAAAAAATGGTTGGAGAGGTTCTACAGAAGGAAGTAAATTAAAAGTATATGGCCGAAAAGGTTGGTTAACAGAAGTAGAGAATTGGCCAACCAATGAAAGTGGCTTCTCTGCTTTAGCAGGAAGTTGTAGAAAGCAAAATGGAATTTGGGGTGAACCAGGCTTAACAATTACTGGATTTTGGTGGACAGCTACAGAAGAAAATTCAAGTAAAGCTTATTATAGATATCTTGATTGTAAAAGTACAAAAGTATTTAGACATCAAGATTATAAAAACTGTGGTTTAAGTGTGAGGTGTGTAAAAGATTGAAGTATTAATCATCAAGTATTGTGTGGCAGTTTTGAATTTTTTACATCTAACTAAATGAACAAGAAGCATAATTTAAATAACTCAATTGCATTAGAAATAAATGGATAAGTTAAGTTATTTTACTCATCGCCAAACCACAATCGGCAAAATTAGTGTTTTAATGGGTACACCATTGAGAGCAGCAATTATTGAGAACATTGCAAAAAACAAAAGTGTTTTTGATGAGGAGTTTATTTTAAGGCATCAAGTGAGCATTACTATTCTAAAAAAAAATATCAGAGCGCTTAATAAAGGCGGACTTTTAGTGCGCTTTTCCATGGGAAGAAATAAAACTGTGGAATACAAATTAAACTGGGATAAAATAAATGAGTTCAAAACAGTCTTTGATGATTTATATTATGACATTAGAGAATTCCAAACAAAAAGTACTCTCTTAAAGTAATTTATTCGTATCCCTAGAAAGTAATTCAAAGGCTTATTATTAAATATGAATTGCTATTAACATTAACTTAACCATCCGTTGTTTTTATACTCATGTTTTTATAAAGATTATGTAATGCAGGATGAGCAGATAGTTTGAAGTGAAATTGCACTTTTGCTGAGAGAAAATTCAACTAAATCCTAATTAATTATTTAATCCAACAAAAATGAAAAAAACAGTATCAAAATTATTAAGCTTAGCAGCTGTTTTAACTCTTGTAGCTACAAGCAGCGAGGCGCAAAACCAAAACAATTTGGGGGCAGAATGTGGATGTCCTCCAGTGAATACACGTCCAACTATTGATTTATCATCAATAGCAACTTTAGGTGTGCTAAATGCTACCAACACCGTGTTAACATGCAACAATAATTATTTGATTAAAGAAAAAATTTATGTTGCTGATGGTAGAAGTATCACTATTGCTCCTGGAACAGTGATCTTAGGACGCGATTTAAATAATCCAGGTGGTGGACAAGCTTCTGCTTTGGTTATTGAAAGAGGTGGTCAAATTATTGCAGCAGGTACACCAACTTGTCAAATTGTTTTTACTGCTGAAGAAGATATTACAAGCGATAACATTCTTGGTAACTACAACAACAACGCAGGTGGTGTAAATGGTGGTAAATGGGGTGGTATTTTAGTTTGTGGTAAAGCGCCAAACAACTTAACTTCTGCAAATGCTTCAGGCTTACAAGTTGCTGGTCAACCAGATGGAACAGGTGCTCCAGAAGGTATTTCAAATGCTGAGTTAGATGCAAGAACTTGGTTTGGTGGATCTGATGTTAATGATAACTCAGGTATCATGAGATACATTTCTATCAGACATGCTGGAGATATTATTGCTGCGGGTAACGAGTTAAATTCATTAACTTTATGCTCGGTTGGTCAAGGTACAACCATCGATCATATTGAAGTTACATCTTTTGCAGATGACGGTATCGAAGTATTTGGTGGAACTGTAAATTTAAAGTATATCGCCACTTATTGGGGTGATGATGATGCTTTAGACTGGGATTTAGGTTGGACAGGTAAAGTACAATTTTTCTTTAACTTAAACAGACATAATGGTGGTAACACTTTAACTGATAATGGTATTGAAGCTGATGGTGATGATAATACAACAAATCTTACACCAAGATCGCATCCAAAACTTTACAATGGAACTTGGATTGGAAGACCACAAAGTGCAGCTACTGCTGATAACTCTGGCGATGCTGGTTTTAACTTTAAAGAAAGAACAGAAGGTGAAGTTTACAATTGCGTAGTTGCTAACTACGAAAGAGGTGTTGTTATTGACAAAATCAAAAACTCTAGACCTCCTGCAAACACATCTGATGGTTCAAACGAAGCTTATGGTAATTGGCAAGCAGGTTTCCCAACTAGTGGAACATTACAGATTAAGTGTAACACTTTTGTAAATTGCTCAATTCCTTTAGCAATAGAAAACAATTCTGTTTACTCATACAACACCTTAGCATTAGATAACACAAAGTTTACAACTGATAACAACACTTCAGTAGCTTCTTTGCCAAATTTTGACTACACATATGTAATGGATTATGCTACCAATGCTATTACTGATAAGTATGATGCTGTTCCTGATTTAGTTGCAACTACATGTGCTGCTCCATCTGATGGTTTCTTTACTCCAGCAAACTACAGAGGTGCTTTTGAGCCAGGTAAAAAATCATGGTTATCTGATTGGGCTATATTAAACATTGTTAATGCAACTTCTGGTATTGTACCATGCCCAACTGATGTTAATACAGATGGTGTTACAAACAATGCAGATTTCCTTCAATTGTTAGGAGAGTTTAATCAATCATGCGATTAATAATAATTTAAAAAATAATATTAATATGAAAAAAATACTAATCATGCTAATGCTTGTTGCAACAGGGAGTTTTTCCTTTGCGCAAGGGTTAGAGAATATAATCGTTGAGAAGTACTACGTTTCTAATGCAGCTGATGCAGCAGGAAGTGCAGGTACTTTACCGGTTGGATCTGTTACTTACAGATTCTTTGCAGATCTTGCAACTGGTTTTAAATTACAAGCTGTTTATGGTACATCAGGTCACGATCTAAAGTTTGTTAGCTCTAGTACCTTTTTCAATAATACAGATAGAGGAGCTTCAATACCAAATTGGACAAAAGCACAAGCTGCAGACAATACAGTAATGCTTGATTCATATTTATCAATTGGTGCTACTACTAACAACAACAATCCAGCTACATCTCAAGTAGGTATCTTGAAAATAGAAGACAATGGCGTTGGAACTGTAGTAAATGCAAATGGTTTATTGTTAAACAATGACCCTTCTATAGGTGCTACACTTAACACTAGAGATGGATTTACTAATGGTACTTTACAAGATGTTCAAATTGCT
>JBILPB010000040.1:0-22470 GCA_044374175.1 Bacteroidia bacterium
ATTGAATAAAGTAATAGTATTCTCCCCAAAAATGCCTTGGTTAATATTATTAAAGGCAGAGACACCTTGATCAAATCTGCTGTTATTAGGAATTATACTAACACAAAAAGCAGTTAAAGCATTTTCTATTTTTTCAAGATCAATGGTATCACTGGCATAAGCTTTCTTAAACAGATCTTTGTAATAACTTATTTGTTGTATTTTATTTACCAAAACATGAGGATCTTGAACCATTTCATCATGATTTGAAACAGGTCTTAATACCAAATCTTTCATATTTTCAGAACGGCCATCCCAAAACATAGCAGTGCCATTTCCACTTATTGCCATGGTATTTCTTTTCAAGGTATTTCCAAAAACACCTTTATGAAATCTAACATTATCGGCAAATCCTTTGTCTTGAAAATGACAGGTACCGCATGAGATGCTATTATTAAATGATAGGGCTTTATCGTAAAAAAGAACCCGACCTAAAGTAATGGTATTATTGGTTAAAATTATATCGAAATTAAAATTATTGGCAGCTAATATTGGATTGGCTAAATAATTATAGGGTTCACTTGGCAAAATAGGACCAGAATTTACGCCTACAGCAGCATTAGGTATTTCTTCTGATTTCTTTTTACAGGCATACACTAAAATACTCAATACAAATACTACAATTATTTTATGATTTAATTTCATAGCCAATGGATTTAGAATTTAAAATAAACATATAAAGTAAGCGGTATTCTTATTTCTGTGCCTCCAAAGGTAGTTTTACCTGATGCATCCTGATTGGTAAATACAAAGGTGCCCAAGGGTGAAGTTGGTGTTGTTGAAATATAAGAAGATCCTTCTTGGGTGGTTGTGCCCGATAAATAGTATAAGGCTGCTTCGGTGCCCAATGAAATATTTCTCCAGACTTTATAATTTACAGCTATAAATGGACCATAGCCTGTTGATTTGGAGGTTGTTTTTGTATCAGATTTAGTTAAAGTTGAGGAAGTGGCCCCAACTTGTGTATTCTCCGTCTTTGTTTTTATTAAGGAATTAGATAAAAGGACATCTATTCCTATGTTCAAATTTAATTTTTTAAAATAGGTTTTTCTATAATAAAACCCTACACGGTTATCAATCACTACTGAGTTTTGTTGGTCTACAGAAGGTGGCGATATGGTAGAAGGATTAACATTAGAACTGCTGCTACCAGAGGTATTATTTTTACTATATGAAACCTGATAATTTGTTCCATACCTCAAACCAATCTTTTTAAATCCAATGTTGCCTGTAAGTAAATAGGGCATATTAGTGGCAAATGCTTCATTAAAACTTAAATACTGCTTCACAAATTGAGTACAATTGATGCCTTGCTCGTAATAAAACTTTTTACTGGTAGAATCCTTCGAAACCTCCTGAGATTGAGCACTTGAAGCTTTTGTTAAAAATAAAGCTACCGTGAAATAAAACATTGTTTTTTGAATCATATACATTATTTTGATTAAGTAAATGTATTAAAAATATAATTACAAAAAAAACAATGAATTTAGACCTTTTATAAGTTAAGGATGTAAAATTTTTCAATTCAATTTTTTAGCACCCAATGTTGAAAATGTTCCTAAATTTAAACCTAAAAAAAGCTTTCAAATGAAATAAGTTGTAATTTAAAGGCCTAAAATTCAGTTATTAAATAAATTCTGTTCATTTTAATTATTTACTTTTTTTTGTGGTTTCATTAATTTTTTATTACTTGCACTGTTTATAAACAATAGCCTTATGAATCATAAAAAATATCTAAAGCTTGCTTTAGTTGGTTTTATTCTCTTTTCAGCAACAACAATTATAACCAGTTGTGGTGACCCGAAAAAAGAAGAAGAAACAGATGAAGAGCCGGTTGATGCCGCAAAAGACAACCTCGTTAGCGTAAATGGAGAACTTTTTAGTATTCCGTCACCGCTTCAAACCAGTATATTGTTAAAAAGCAGTGGCGCTAATTATGCTAAAGACATCTTAAATTTAACTAGTCATTTGCCTTCCTATTCTACCGAATATAAAAAAGCATTGAACCTGGGTGTTTATGGTGCCGATTTAGGATACGTTATTATTTATGGCCAAACGCAAGATGCACTTGGTTATTTAAACGCCTCTAAAAGACTAGCTGACGATATTAATGTTTCGGGTGCTTTTGATGCCAGTTTAAT
The DNA here is from genome assembly GCA_044374175.1 of Bacteroidia bacterium. GTDB lineage: Bacteria > Bacteroidota > Bacteroidia > UBA4408 > UBA4408 > CAIKXD01. Next base: position 2,181 of record JBILPB010000040.1, read on the forward strand.
GAAACGTTTCGAAAAAAATATGGGTAATAACGATTCATTATTATCTATTTTTACTTCTGGATACCGTGCTACAGATAGCTATCTAAAAAATAATGACAGAAATGCTGTAAGCGGCATGGTTATCACTGGTGGCTGGATTGAAAGTTTGTACTTTACACTCAATATTTTAAAGAAAGACTTCAAAAACAAAGAGGTTGTTATTCAACGTGTTGGTGAGCAAAAAAATACCTTAGATCATGTGATAAAATTATTGACTCCTTTTTATCAAAACCCAGAAATGACAGAACTTACAGAGCTTACAGATGCGCTGTTAGAATTGTATCATGAGTTTGAAGATATTGAAGTAAAATATACTTTTGTGAAACCAACTACCGATGTAGCCAACAAAATAACTACTATCAATAGCAAAACAGAAGTGAAAATTACCGATGAGCAACTTAAAAATATTACCGAAAAGTTAAGTGCAATCCGTCAAATGATTATTAACTAACCTATTACTTTTAAAATCAATAGCTTATGATTCGTAAATTCACCATAGCCCTTGCCTTGATTGCTGCCTTAATTAGTGTTAGCAATAAAGCAGTAGCACAATGTGATACTGTTGCTAATGCATGTGTACGCCACATGACAAGCAAATATATTAGTGATGGCCAACATTACAGAGCCCTTTTGCTTGATAAAGAAATTGCAGAGTTTCAATCTACCTTTTACGGTGGAACAACATACCGCATTGCCGCTTGCAGTGGTTTAGGTGATGGAAATCTTGTTTTTAGAATATTTGACAAAGACAGAAATTTATTATTTGATAACAGCGAGCAACAAAATGCACCTTATTGGGATTTTAAATTTGTATCTACTTTAGATTGTACCATTGAAGCTCAAATTATTCCGGGTAAAGCCCCTAGCGGATGCGCTGTAATGATGATTAGCTTTAAGCAGTAAAATTATACTTTCACAATTTAAAAAGACATTATCAGCAATGATTAATGTCTTTTTTTTTGTTTTTAATTGGTTATGATTAAGTTTACGTGTTCATTTTAATGATACTAAAAACGACTTTTTATGAGTGAAAATATACTAAGGGCACTTATGCAACTATTCGCCATCATCGCAAAGGTAGATGGCGTAAACGTTATAGGTAGAAATATCGTTCAATCATTTTTGAAACAACAATTGAATCAAGAATTGGTGGAACAGTACTTAAAGTTGTTTGATGATCATATTGAATCTATTCATAAATTAAGCAAAGGCTCTGACGCCACAAAAAAACTATCGCTCAACTCGGTTAAAGTATTACGTATTTGCTCAGAAATAAATAAAGAATTAGCGCAAGGTCAAAAAGTGGTAGTGCTCATTCGTTTAATAGAGTTTATTAACTCAAACGAAACAGTAAGTGCCCAAGAACTTGAATTTGTTGATACGGTTGCTTCCACCTTTAATATTGATGAAGCTGAATACCGCAGATGTTTACAATTTATCAATAGCAAAACAGCTTTTGAGTTTAGTTCTCCTTCTATTCTTGTTATCGATAGTAAAAAACCTGCACAAACAAGTGAATCTAAATTTCATCTCAGTGAAACGCTTTCAGGACAAATTGAAGTATTGTATATTCAAAGTGTGGCCATGTATGTGTTCCGATACTTTGGACACAGCGAAATATATTTGAATGGACAGGAAGTAAAAGAAAATAGAGTTTACATTTTTACCCAGGGTTCAAGTATCAGAAGTACCAAGTTGCAGCCTATTTTCTATAGTGATGTCATTGGCAGCTATATGGCAAGCAGTGAAAAAGCCAAATTGCAATTCCAGGTAAAAGGTCTTGAATACCGCTTCAGAAGCGGAAAAACAGGACTACATCCATTAAATATCAATGAAGATTCTGGCACTTTAATTGGCATCATGGGAGGCAGCGGTGCTGGCAAATCTACCGTGCTTAACGTGTTGAATGGCATGGAAATGCCTTATAAAGGTGAAGTATTAATTAACGGTATCAATATACACACAGAAAAAAGGAAAATTGAAGGGGTCATAGGACACATTTCTCAGGATGATTTATTGATTGAGGAATTAACCGTATTCCAAAACCTTTTTTATAATGCCAAGTTGTGCTTTGCACAATATGATGAAGCGCGCATTAAGCAAATGGTGTTGAATTTATTATCAGATTTAGGCTTAAGCGAAACTGCCAATTTAAAAGTTGGAAGTCCGCTTGAAAAAACCATTAGCGGTGGGCAAAGAAAAAGATTAAACATTGGCTTAGAATTGATTCGCGAACCTTCGTTGCTCTATGTTGATGAACCTACTTCTGGTTTATCATCGCGCGACAGCGAAAACATTATGGATTTGCTCAAAGAATTAGCCTTAAAAGGGAAACTTGTTTTTGTAGTTATTCATCAGCCATCTTCAGACATCTATAAAATGTTTGATAAATTGTTGATTTTAGATTTAGGTGGATACCCTATTTATTATGGCAATCCGGTGGAAGCTGTTATCTATTTTAAAAAGCAGATTAACCATGCCAATGCCAATGAAAGTGAATGTGTAGCATGCGGTAATGTTAACCCAGAGCAAATTTTTAATATCATTGAAACAAAGGTAATTGACGAATATGGCAATGCCACACTCAACCGAAAGGTTTCGCCAAAAGAATGGAATGAATATTATTTGCGTGAAATTAATCCGAAAATTGCAGAGACATACACAGGTGAAATTCCAACTAGTACCTTTAAGATCCCAAATAAAATAAATCAATTTAAAGTGTTCATTACACGCGATGTAATGAGCAAATTAACGAATAAGCAATACCTAATTATTAACTTTTTTGAGACACCAATCCTGGCCCTTATATTAAGTTATTTAGTTCGTTTTTATAACAATGATGCAACTTCTACTGGTTACAGCTATTCTCAAAATGAGAACATTCCTGCCTACATTTTAATGGCCGTAATTATTGCGCTATTTGTGGGGCTTACGGTGAGTGCCGAAGAAATTATTAAAGACCGTAGAATTTTAAAAAGAGAATCGTTTTTAAATTTAAGTAAAGGAAGTTATTTATTTAGCAAAGTGGCTATCATGTTTGTATTGAGTGCCATACAAACGCTTACTTTTGTGTTAATTGGCAACACCATCCTTGGTATTGATGGCATGTATAGCGATTATTGGTATATTTTGTTTACTACCAGTTGTTTTGCCAATATGCTCGGGCTCAATATTTCTGCCAGTTTTAATTCAGCTGTTACCATCTATATTTTGATACCTTTTTTAATTATTCCACAATTATTATTGAGTGGTGTAATTGTAAAGTTCGATAAATTAAATCCTGCGGTTACCTCACAAACTAAAGTGCCTATTTGGGGCGAAATGATGGCTTCACGCTGGGCATACGAAGCGCTTGCAGTAAACCAGTTTATGAACAACGAATACGCAAAATACTTTTACAAATTTGATAAAATTGAAAGCAAAGCCAAGTTTAAAAGTGATTGGTATATAGATATATTAATTGCTAAGGTAGACGATGCTGAAAATTTCATATCCGATACAAAAAACAGGCAACAATATGAATATGACTTAAAATTGCTTGCTGATGAAATAACCAAAGAACTTGCTATTCCGGTTAAAAAAACTACCATTAAACCTATGTTTGATGACCTAGAAAGTTTAAAACCTGAAAAATTTAATAAAGAAGCTGGTTCAAAAGCAAAAGCCTATTTGAATGACTTAAAAAAATATTACATGAAGATGAACAATCAGGCTATGGCTAAAGAAGATAAGATTGTTACTAAAATTGATAGGGAACAAAAGTCAGGAACCGAGTTACTTAAAAAAGCCTATGAAAATGACAATTTGAATGACCTTTTAATAAACAAACAAGGCTTACATAAAATACTTGAAATTGATGGCAAATTAATTCAAAAAATGGACCCAATTTATTTAGATCCTCCAATAGATGGACTGATAAGAGCACATTTCTTTGCCCCTAGAAAAGCCTTGGGTGGAAATTATTATGATACCTATTGGATCAATAGCTTTGTAATTTGGTTTATGAGTTTGGTAATGGCCATTACATTATACTTTGATGTGCTCAAAAAATTTCTGGATAGTATAGAAAAGATATTTGGGAGATTTAGCAAAAGATAAAATTTAATTGCTCCTTCGCTGATTACCCATAAAAATCATAATATAATAAACCAGGGTAGCCAAAGATCCCAATGCTGCCACAACATAGGTCATAGCTGCCCATTTTAAGGCATCTTTTGCATAGCCATGATTATTGGTGTTGGTAATGCGTGCTGTTTCTAACCACTTCAGCGCTCTGAATGATGCGTCAAACTCTACAGGCAAAGTTATAAATGAAAACAAAGTAGTTAATGAAAATAGCGCAATGCCAATTCCCAAAGGCAAAGTAGAGAAGTTAATTAATACAATTCCAGCTAACAATATCCATTGCATATATTTTGACGTTACACTAACCACAGGCACCAACTGACTGCGCATGGTTAACCAGGCATACGATTTTGCATGTTGTACCGCATGTCCACATTCGTGCGCTGCCACTGCTGCTGCTGCAATACTTCTTCCATAATATACCTCGTTACTTAAATTCACTGTTTTGTCTGTTGGATTGTAATGATCGGTTAACTGTCCTTGCACCGATATTACTTTTACATGGTATATACCTGCATCGCTTAACATTTTAGTGGCAATTTCACTTCCACTCATGCCATTGCTTATAGGCATTTCGCTGTATTTAGCAAACTTGCTTTTTAACTGGCTACTGATGGCCCAACTGATGAGCGCAAAAATTCCGAAGATGATGTAAATTCCCATAGTATATTGTTTTATGGCAATTACATCAAAATAGCATCCAAATCCTGTATACATGACATTTTAGCGGAATTTTAAGATGCTTTAACATTAAAATGACATTCATTCATACTAACTTAACTTTTGGATATTATTCAAAACATATTACAAGTTTATTATTGTAAAAAGTTTGAGTATGACTAACAAAAAAAGCATTCTAATTGCCGATGATGAACCTGATATAAGAGAATTTATATCTTACAATTTAGAGAAACATGGCTTTACTGTTTACAAGGCCAATAATGGTATCGAAGCGCTTGACATAGCCTTAAAAACAAAGCCTGCCCTTATCATGTTGGATATTATGATGCCCGAAATGAATGGCTTTGAAGCGAGTCGTAAAATGCGAGAAAATATAATTCTCGACAATTCTAGGATTTTCTTTTTATCAGCCATGAGCGAAAACATGGCGCGCACCTCAGGTTACCAGATATTTGTTGATGGCTTTTTACCCAAGCCTATTGCCATGAAAGAGTTAATGATTAAAATCAACTACATTTTTTCACATCAAAAAGAACACTTCTAAAACTAGTTAAACTTAAAACTTAGCTCTACCCTATTGTTCTTTTCTTTTCCCTCGTTAGTATTGTTATCGGCAATTGATTTTGAATCACCAAAAGGTGTAATTTTTAACCTGCTGCTATCAATGCCTTTTTTAGCAAAATAGCTTTGAAGCATAGCCGCGCGATCCTTGGTAAGTGTCATTGCAAATGAATCACTTGTTGTATTATCGGTATGCACATCTATATTTAAAATCAAAGCCATGTTGGCTTTCATTATTTGCGTCACTTTATCCAACTGCTCATAGGCCACACTCATCAATTCATCTTTACCCGTTTCAAATTTTATACTGGTTGATGCTGTTTTAGCTATTAAAACTTCTTCAGGTGTAAGCTCTGGACAACCCTTATTGGCCTGACTTCCCTTCGTTTGTGGACATTCATCATCTTTATCTAACAAACCATCGCCATCAGTATCCTTACTTGGGCAACCTTTGTTTTCTTTTGGACCTGGCTCTGTTGGGCATAAATCATCAATATCAGGAACACCATCGCTGTCTTTATCTACCGGACATCCATTATTTTCTTTTGTGCCAAAATCATTAGGACACCTATCATCACTATCTTTTATGCCATCACCATCGCCATCAGGGCAACCTTTCATTTCCTGTAATCCTTTTTGCTCCGGACATAAATCTTCATCATCTCTAACCCCATCATCATCTCTATCGGGGCAACCCTGAAAATGCTGGGCTCCCGGAACATCCGGACATTTATCGAATTTATCAATAATATTATCTCCATCCTTATCGGGGCAACCCTTAAATCTTGGTAAACCATAATCATCAGGGCATTGATCTTCAAAATCGGCTACGCGATCATTATCATTATCAGGACAACCTTTCATTTCTAACGAACCTTTCATCTTAGGGCATTTGTCTTGGCTATCAGGAATACCATCCCCATCTTCATCATCATTATAAGGGTCGGTGCCAAAGCGCAAATTCATACCAATACGTAGGTTAAATGATTTGGCATTTTGCGGAAAAATAGCGCCTAAAATATTATCGCTAACTAAGTAAAACTGACTTCCACCCTTAGAACTTAAAGATACACCCCAGCCCAAATTATTATAACTTCTATTAAATACCGAATAGCATAAATTCATATGCACCCGTTCGCCTAATTTACCGCCTACAGAGGCACTAACACCTGGTCGCATTTTGCCATCAATAAACATACCGTGCATCACCAAATTGGTTTGAAAACGATCGGAAAGTTGATAGGTACCACCTAAATATATGTGTTTATTAAGCTTAGTGCGGTAATTATTAAATGAAGTATCAATTCTAAAGGCTGCATAAGCCGAATCTAATACTGCATCAAATGCTTGGTCAATAGAAGTGGTATCGTTAATAACATTTGCAATGTATAAGCCATCGTAGGTGTAACTGGCATTAGGATTTACACTTTGATAATTTTGAACATTTGATCTCCAATTGATTCCGCCAAAATCAATCAAAGATACATTAACGGCTATCTTATCGGTAATTTTATATTGAGCTCCTAAATCTATTGCTTGGCCATTATTTTTTAATCCAAAAGCATAATCGGTAATATTAATTTCAGAATTTACCAAATCTTGAATAGCGCCCGATTTATTAATTAACACATCAGATTGGGCTTTTAATGCATAGGCTGTTGGGTCGGTATAAAGTGTTACACCAGTACGCACAGTTTGTATATTTTCCATACCATACAGGTACTTTAATTTTACACCTACATTAAGTTTGTTGTTTATTTTCCTCACGTAATTTAAGCCATACTCCCTGTAATGGGTAGCTTGTATGCCTAATCCAATGTTAATTGTTTCACCAATTGATGGCCCATTTCCATTCCACAAAAAATCTACAAAACCTTTGCTATAATTTAGAATACCAGTAAATTTTTCGGTGGCTGTAATATTAAAATAATTCTTTTTTATTTTGAAACCTACCGATAATAAATCAATTTCAATATAGCTTAGTAGGTAGTTATTATCTTGCATTTTACTAATGGCATTGTTCATGTCAAAAGTGAGCGAATCATCGGGCCTTTTGTATATTAAATCGCTGTAACGAAAAGCGGTATTTGTTACGCCAAAATAAACCGAAGAAAGGCCTGGCAGACCAACATTAACATTATTAATGGGAAAAACAGATGGGTTGCAATAAATGCTCTGACTTATACTACTCATATTATAGAGCGTGTAATTTTGTTGTGCATTTGACTTCAAAAAGCCCATGAACAACAAAAACAAGAAAACAGACTTTATATACCTAGAAAGTAATTTTAACGACATCTTTTACAAATTGACGTAAAACTACAAAAGAATTTTACACATCAAAAACTATTTTGCTTTGGCAGTGTCTTTTATTTTTTTTAGCGACTCTTTTACTGACTTCATGTATTTTTTATCGCTATAAAAACCTTGATCTTCGCCCGATCTATATCCAATAATTACTTTAGGAAAATCGAGTACATCAATATCTTCAGCGGCAAGCGATAAACTTTGTTTGTTTGTAATTTCAGGCAACAGCTCCACTTCAAAATCAAGTTGATAGCTTTTATCCTCGTTTTGAAGATCAACATCCCATCTGTTAGTATTGATAAGTACACAGGTATTTTCGTAGCCAACCCTGCTGTATTCCATAGCATAGTAATAATCTTTGCCTAAGGTAAACTGAAAAGCTCCATTTTTACCTGTGTAAATGGAGTCAATTTTACTGTTACCTTTAAACAATCTGATGGTAACACCTTCCATTCTTGCATCATTATCCACCACAATTCCTTGAATTACTAAAAAGTCTTCCTTAGGAGCGCTGGTTGCTGTTTTTTGTGCAAAAGTAGGGTTTGCAGAAAAAAATAATGAAGAAAATAAAGCTAGTTTTGAAAAGCAATTCATAATTGAATATTTATCTTAACAAGATTATTAATAAGTATTAAGATAATTATAAGGCTCCATGCAAAGTTTTAAACCTACTATTGTTAATTGTGATTTTAGCTTAATTTGGTGCAATTGTAATTACAGGAACTTCCGAAATATTAATCACTTCTTGCGCCAAAGAACTTACAAAATAAGGCGTATGACTAATTTCTTGTTGTGTCATAAGCATAATTACATCGCCTTCAATTTTTCTTGAATAATCGGCAATTATTTCGCCAAGCGACTCATAACCAAGTGATGATTTTATAATTTCGGCTGTATATTTTACCTTACTTTTTTCAATTATACTTTTTACTTTTACAAGCTGCTGCCCTAACCTGTTAATTAAAAACTCATCAGCATCAAAAACAACAGTAATAATATTTAATATAATGTCGGGATTTAGCTTAGCTAACAAAATGGCTTTGTTGAGCTTATCCTTTGTTTCTTTTGATAAATCGATAGGTAAAATAATATTTTTAAACATTAAAAGCTGGCTGCGTTGATTGGATGAAAGCACTGGCACCGGGCAACTTCTCATAATTCTAAGGGCATTAGACCCTAGAAATCTATTTTTATAATCGCCAGCACTATTGCATCCCATAATTAACAATTTTGCGTTAATCAATGCAGCAGTCTCGAGTATTCTATCATACACTTTGCCTCGTTCAATAAAGAGCTTATAATCTGTTATTTCTATCCCATTATTTAGGTTGTTGAGAATACTCTCAAATTTTAATCTGATATTCTTTTTGATAAACTCATCCTGCTGTTCAGGATTATTTCTATGGTTTTGTTCATTAACTTCTATAACATAAATAAAATGTATGCTTGATTTTATATCTCTTGAAATAACTTGCGCATATTTAATTGCCTGAATAGACTGTTCTGAAAAGTCTGTTGGAATTAAAATATTAAAATTTGATGATGTCATAAAAATTTAAATAATTTTGAAAATTATCTTTAAGCAATTTAATTAGAAATTTAACAAATATAATCAAACTTTAGCATGAACAAAATTCCAGATTCAGAATTAATAGTAAACCCCGATGGAAGTATATTTCATTTACACTTGTTGCCTCATCAAATAAGTGATATTATTTTATTGGTTGGCGATCCAGGCAGAGTAGAGATGGTATCTGATAACTTTGATAGCATAGAGTACAAAGTACAAAATAGAGAATTTGCCACCCACACTGGCATGTTTAATAATAGAAGAGTGTCGGTAGTGAGCACTGGCATTGGCACCGACAATATTGATATCGTTATTAACGAACTGGATGCTTTAGTGAATATTGATTTAAAAGAACGGGTAGAAAAAAAGGAAAAAACTAAACTTCAACTTGTTAGAATTGGCACTTCTGGCGCTTTACAAGAAAATATTGAGGTCGATTCATTTGTACTTTCTCAATACGGCTTAGGCATGGACGGATTATTGCATTTTTACAAACATCATTTTACAGAAGAAGAAGAAATTTTAAATGCATTTATTGCCCAAACAGGTTGGGCATCTCCACTTAATACGCCTTATTTAGTAAAAGGAAGTACCAACCTGTTTAACAAATTAAAGGAAGGTATGCATACTGGTATAACAGCCACTGCATGCGGTTTCTACGGTCCTCAAGGCAGAAGATTGAGGTTAGATATGGCCATAGAAGGGCTCAACGAAAAACTAACTGCTTTTAATTACAACAATCACAAAATAACAAACTTTGAAATGGAAACCTCTGCTTTGTTTGGATTGAGCAAGCTACTTGGGCATGAAGCAATAACTGTATGCGCCATAATTGCAAACCGAATAAAAAAAGAATATAGTAAAGATTATAAAAATACTGTTGATAAGTTGGTTAAAATAATATTAAGAAGGCTTACAGAATAGATTGCTTTTCCTTGGATATTTACATCTCTAATAATTGCAATTAAGAATTGCAGGTTTAATATAAAGAAATGAATACGAGCGAGCTAAATGCCTTGATAAGTTTATTAGACGACCCCGATGAAAGTATTTTTGAACAAATTAATGGTCAAATTCTTGCACAAGGTTCAAAAATAGTAACTGAGCTGGAGCATGCCTGGGAACAAAGTAAAAGTACGCTTCAACAACAAAGAATTGAAAATTTAATTCAAAAAATTCAATTTTCTGAAACAGCCAGTGCTTTAAATCAATGGATTTCGGGCGGTGGAAAAGAACTTTTAGAAGGAGCAATTATTGTCGCCAAATACAAGTTTCCTGATTTAAATATTAAAAAAATACAAGCTTATATTGAGCAACTTAAACAAGACATTTGGATAGAGCTCAACCCTAACTTAACTGCTTTGGAGCAGGTAAGGGTAATCAATCATATTTTATTTGAAGTGCATCATTTTGTTGGAAATAATACCGATTTCCATCATCCACACAATTCATTCATCAATATGGTATTAGAGTCAAAACGCGGTAATCCGCTTTCTCTATCAATCATTTATGCCATTTTAGCTCAAAAACTGGCCATGCCAATTTATGGTGTAAATTTACCTCAACACTTTATACTGGCATACATGGGTGGTGAAACTACTTATGGATTATACGATTTAGACAAAAACAAAGAAGTATTATTTTATATCAACGCTTTTAGCAAGGGAACTATTTTTAATAAAAATGAGGTAGAAGTTTATTTACAGCAGTTAAAGTTAAGCCATAGCGATAACTACTTTTACCCTTGCAGTAATGTGGAAATGATTAAAAGAATGATCAATAATTTATTGTTTGCATTCGATAAATTAGGCAATGAACTAAAAACAAATGACATGAAAATGCTGCTCAAATGCTTTAAAAGCTAATTCAAAAACCAACAACTAATGCTACTTCCCAAAAAAAATACACCACGCTGGATTGTTTTCTTCATTGACATTTGTATTTGTTTATTTTCAATTTTCTTAGCCTACTTATTACGTTTTAATTTTAATATCCCAAGAATCGACAGAAAGGATATGCCTATTGTTATTGGCGCTATCATTGCTGTAAGAATAATAAGCTTTATTCTTGGAAAAACATATGCCGGCATCATTCGTTATACAAGTTCGAAGGATGCGCAACGTATTTTTATTGTAATTTCAATTGGCTCTTGTGCATTGGCTATTACAGATATGGTAACCTATAGCCTGCAAGGTAAATTAATTATTCCAACCTCTATAATTATACTTGATTTTATAATTTCGGTTTTCCTTTTAGTTGCAGCCCGAACAATTGTAAAAGTTTTGTATTACGAGTTAAAAAATCCAGGAAGAGATAAAACAAAAGTTATTGTATATGGTGCTGGCGAGGCCGGTGTAATTACATTAAGAACACTTGATAAAGATGCAGGAACAAAATATAAAGTAGTAGCTTTTGTAGATGATGATCGAAAGAAAAAAGGAAAAAAAATTGAAGGCGTAAAGATTTATCATACAGATGAACTTGATGAATTGCTCAGCGAATCTGTCATTGCCTTTATCATCATTTCAACCACGCATATCTCAGCTTCTAAAAAGCAAATGCTTGTTGAAAAATGTATGAATTACAATACAAGAGTACTTAATGTACCTCCTATTTCTAGTTGGATCAACGGACAGTTAAGTTTTAAACAGATCAAAAAAGTTAAAATTGAAGACTTACTTGAACGCGATGAAATTGTGCTGGATAAAGAAAAAACTTTTGCACAGCTCAACGGAAAAATAATTTTAGTAACTGGCGCTGCGGGGTCAATTGGTAGCGAAATAGTTCGACAGGTTATTAATTACAATCCAAAAAAAATTGTTCTATTAGATCAGGCAGAAAGTGCCATCTATGATTTAGTAAATGAATTAAAAGAGCACAATCAAACTTCTTTTGAAGAAGTGATTGCCGATATTAGAAATCAAGAAAGGATGGAAAATGTTTTTAATCATTTTAAACCTCAAATCGTTTATCATGCAGCAGCCTATAAGCATGTGCCACTGATGGAAATGAATCCATCCGAAGCAATTTCAACAAATGTTGGAGGAACAAAAATAGTGGCCGACCTGGCCGTAAAGTACAATATCGATAAGTTTGTTTTAGTATCAACAGACAAAGCGGTAAATCCAACAAGTGTTATGGGAGCCTCAAAAAGAGCTGCTGAAATTTACACTCAAGCAATAGGCAAAAACAATAAAACGAAGTTTATTACCACACGCTTTGGAAATGTATTGGGTTCTAATGGTTCGGTAATTCCTTTATTTAAAAAACAAATAGAAAAAGGTGGTCCTATAACAATTACCCATCCCGACATTACAAGATATTTTATGACCATTCCTGAAGCTTGTCAATTGGTTTTGGAGGCAGGCTGCATGGGCAATGGTGGCGAAATTTACATTTTTGATATGGGCGAATCTGTTAAAATTATAGACCTGGCAAACAAAATGATAAGATTGAGTGGATTAACCGTTGGAAAAGACATTGAAATTGCCTTTACGGGTTTGCGTCCAGGTGAAAAACTATTCGAAGAATTATTAAATAATTCTGAAAATACTATGCCTACCCATAATAAACAAATTATGATTGCTAAAGTGCAAGTGGGTGATTTAGAACAAATAAAAACAGAAATCCTAAAACTGATTACTCTTTTTCACACACAAGACAATGTTAAAATTGTTCGACAATTAAAGTCTATTGTTCCCGAATATATTAGCAATAATTCAATTTATGAGAGTTTAGACACCTAATAAATTTATGTTACATCTCATTAAATATGCTCTATTTTTAAAATTTCATGTTAAAGATGCGAAGATTTTTAGGAAAAAATTAAACAGTTAACAAAAAACAATTAAGTTTGTTGCTACATTTAGCAGTTGGGTGTTTTAAACATTATTAAACAGAAGAATTAATTTGCATGAATAAAAGTTTTATTAAAGTTATCCTATCAACATTAATCTTGATTTTAATCGAATTTAATGAGAGTTCAGCACAGTGTAATAATATATTTCTGTTTACCCCTGTATCAACCCCTGCCACTTGCTTAACTGCTGACGGGAGTGTTGGTATTTCTAACGTTACGGGTGGTTCAGGAGTTTATACATTTTCATTACTTGGAGGACCATTTTTCCCTCCAGCTGTGCCACCAAATAACCATGCTTTCCCTAATTTATCTGCCGGGATTTACACCATCACCATTTCAGATGGAACCTGTGATACAACTGTGGCGATTACCATTGATATTACTGGAAGTATTACAGCTGCCACCGCCACAGCAACGCCTTCTTCATGCACTGGAAACACTGGTACAATTAGTATTTCTCATCAACCAGCAGCAGTAAATGTGGTCAATTATATTTTAAGCCCTTCTGCACCTCCCGTAAATAATGCCACTGGCGTTTTTAATGGTTTAGCTGCCGGAACTTATAATGTAATTTTAGAAGATTTTAATGGTTGCCCATTTACAATTAACGGAATTACGGTTGGTTCACCATCTCCTGTTACTGATGCCGATGTTGTGGTAACACCCATAACCTGCAAAGGTTCATTAGGAGCTATTGAAGTTGCAGGTGTAACAGGTGGAACTGCTCCTTTTAAGTATTCTTTAAATGGCTCAACCCCACTTAGTATTAATACGTTCCCCGATTTGTTTGCTGGTGTTTACACAGTAACAGTAACCGACAACAATGGTTGTACATATCAAGAAGCAGTTCAAATGCAAGGCAGTTTAACTGTACTAACAGATTGTAATGCAGGCACCGATACAACAATATATTTTGGAGAAAATACAAAATTATTGGCCATAAAAGGAACAGGAAATAAATTTTATTGGTCACCAGGGTCATCAATGAGCGACTCAACCCTTCTTACTCCAATTGCTTTCCCTTTAGCCACTACTACCTACACTTTTACCACCACTACGCCCGAAGGTTGTACTTGTACTGATTTAGTTACAGTAAGAGTTAGACAACTTCTTGGAATACCAAATACTTTCACACCCAACGGAGATGGAACTAACGATATTTGGATTATTCAAAATACAAGCTTTTATGATGATGTTGAACTAAATGTGTATAATCGTTGGGGAGATAAAGTGTATTATGTTAAAGGTTATGAAACCGGAAAAGAATGGGATGGCGGCTCTTTGCCTGAGGCTACCTATTATTACGTTTTAAGATTTAAATATCCAGAAAGCAGCAAAATTTATGAATATACAGGTGGAATTACAATAATTAGATAATAGATAAATAGTTTTACTAAAAGAAACACCATGACCTCCTTTAAAAAATTATCACTTATTATTATTCTTGTGTTGATTTATGCTCAACATAGTGAACTAAAAGCGCAGCAGACTTCGCAGTACACCCAATATATTTTTAACTATTTTGGTTTAAACCCAGCAGCAGGTGGTTCAAAAAAATGCTTGCAACTAAAAGGTGGTTATCGTAAACAATGGTGGGGCTTTCCATCGGCACCTGTTGAACAATTTTTTAGTGTAAATGGGATATTAAAAAACAACAAGCCTTACAAAAAAAGTAAAAATGTAATTGGCTTCTATCAAGAACAAGACAAAACAGGAACTCAAGGTCCCACAGCTCGCAATTCTTTTAATTTAAATTATTCTCATCACGTGGCTCTTTCGAGTAATTTTTATATTTCGGCAGGTATTTTTGCAGGAATAATTCAATACAGTTTTAATAGAGATAATGTTTCCTTAACTTCACAAAATGATAATGCAATTGGGGCCTCTAAAAAAGTAATTCTTTATCCAGATATAAATCCTGGAATTATGATTTATAACCCCCATTTCTTTTTTGGTTACTCTATGAAATATGCCATTCAAAAGAAGTTAGATGCAATTTATGGTTTTGGAAGTAGCCTAAAAAGAACCCATCTTTTAACTGTTGGAGCCAGTATTCCTGGTAAAAGAAAAGAACTTTCCTATTTGCCTTCCATTAACATGAGAGTTACTGGTGGTGCTCCTGTTGGCTTAGATGTTGGTTTTTTAATTGATTATAACGATGTTTTTAGAGCAGGTGTAGTATATAGAAAAAACGATGCTGCTTGTGCAATTGTTCAGTTCACTGTAAAAAGATTAACCGTAGGTTATGGCTTCGATTACGTTACCTCAAAAATGAGATACGGTGCTTCAAATTCTCATGAAATTATGATAGGCTACAGAATTTGTACAGATAATGCAGCTGGTGTTGACGAAGATGGGCGCTGTTATGCTTATGATTAATTGATAATTATAGGTTCATCACCTTTGATTGTTTCATTATTTTTAGCTAAAAAGTTAGAAGCAGGTAATGTTGGCTTAGTGCGATTTTTTTAAACATAAAGTTCATCCTTGTGGTTTTAATTATTATTCAATGACAAATGGGTATCCTCATAAACTTTATTCGCACCTCTTTTTTTACTTTCAAATTTGAAACTACTAAATTTCAGCAATTGCTCCATTGAAAAAACGTGCCTTTTATATCATCATTATCCTAACTTTTATGGCAGGTTTGATGATTGTAAAAGTACTGGAAGAATTACCTATTAATATTGAACAATATTTTCCACCCTCTTATAGCGATGACGAAATAGACTCATTAGAATTTGCGCCTCACCATCCACAGGTAACCATGAGTGCAATAGAACAACTAAATTCTTTTCCTTCGCCTCAATTTAAAGAAAAACATCAACTGTTACCTAATTTTTTATGGATGGATCCACGTTACCTTGGTAATTTTGCACAACCAAAATGCAATGTTAAAGAATCCGTTAAACTATCTACAAAAATACAAGCAGAACTTACTGTGAATTGGAACTATTACTTTTTGGTAAATTCAAATTTAAAGGCATTCAATTCATACCGTGATACAACAACCTTTACTGGCGCATGGGTTAAATACGCAAATGAGCATAAAAACATTTCAACCGCTGCCATATCCTTTTGGATACAGGTGCAACCAAAGCAAATAGCAAATACCTGTAATTCCAATATTGCTTATGTTGTAAATAATCAATTGCCCGATTGCTGTTATGTGCATGATAAAAAAGGGAAAATAATTGCCGGGAATTTTCTCAGTCCAATTACACCTGTAAAAGCCTTAGAATGTGACTTCACAACACAATCGGCTTATATTGACACGCTTCTTTCTGTATTAAAAAGACCATTACAAATGATTAATGATAATGGTGAAGTTTTTAAATTATATGATGACGATTTTTTAACACAAGACGAGCGTATCGTAAAAGAAAAAAAATTTTTTTCTGATTTAAATTGGAATGAATTTCAAGCTATGAAACGACTTGAAAAAGAAATTGCCTTTAGAAATTCGTTTATGTTAAAGCCAGCTTTAGCCAGTTGCCTTTACACGCAATATGCTATAGATGGGCAAAATAATTACCGACACGATTATAAAACAGTTCGTAAAATAAATATACCAATCAATCATCAATATTATTCCACGCCTGATTTTTATCCGCGTTATCCTTACAATTGGAAAAAGTGGCAAGGTCCCTGGCATGGTTTAAAATGGTTAAGTATAAGTCGTAAAACAGAAATTGATTTGGGCGACAATTTATTTTCTCCTTTTGTTGCAGCTGGATGGGATAGTATTGAAGTAAATAACATAAGACCAGCTCAATGGCTTGGTTTGTTAAAGATACTCGGTGCCTTGGGTGCCGAATATTATTACAGTGGCTTTTTTAATACCTCCAAAAGTGTAGCCAAACCTGAAAACTACATATGGCAAGCGGTGATGCCAGTTTATGCGCAAGCTGTTACTAGTTTTTATGAAGATGTTTTAAGAAATGGAGCAATGATCTACGATGATGGCTTAATACAATATCCTGCTAAAGATGTACCTGTGGTGATTAGAAAAAGTAATAACTTAAAAACCTGGGTTATTGCATGTACATGGCAAACAGGAAGTAATTACAATAAAAATGTTGAAGAATACAAGGAAGTTAAAATTGATTTAGGTCATAAAAAAATAAAAGTAAAGGCCCGCAGACAAGGCAGTGTTTATGTGTATAGCGAAGAAAATAACAGCACTACTTTTTATCAAATTGATGGCTGGCACCAATACATGCATCCCTATTATTGGAGTAGAAATATGTTGTTAGAAGCTGAGTTGTATTCGAAAAAAATAACAACATCAACAAACGCAGAAGATGATTATACGAACTTTACAAGTTTTGCCACTGTTGATGCTACTATTGAAATTCCATTTAGTTTCCATGGCAAAACAACTAAAATTAAAAGTATCAAACTTTGGATAAAAAATGAGTTTGAGTCAAATAATCTAACCTTAAAACTTAATCAGCATCAAATCGCTCAATTAAAAATTGTAAGACAAGAAAAAATACAACCATATATTATTCCAATGCCATCAATCCATCAAAATTTAATCAATGGAAAATATGTGCTTACTTTGAGCGTATCAAAACCAGGTTTAAAACTCGATAAAATTGAAATTGAAACGAATGAGTAAATTTATTTCCATCGTATTAACGGTTATTTCAATTATTGTAAAAGCCCAAATTCCAGTGGTTTCTAAAGGTAAAATGGTTTATCAAAAATTCAATAATTCTAAATTTATTGATAGCAGAGAAATAGCGATTTGGTTGCCCGAAAATTATAATAGCAACATAAAGTATAATGTACTTTATATGCACGATGCACAATCACTTTTTGACACTGCCATCAGTTGGAACCATCAAACATGGGAGGTGGATGAAACCATGCAAAGTTTAATGGATAACAAAAAAATAAGAAATACAATTGTTGTTGGTATTTATAATGCGCAATGGAAAAGAAGAAGCGAGTTTTTTCCTCAAAAAGCCTTTTATTCACTATCAAAATTAATGCAAGACAGTGTTAGTCAATTAAAGGATAAAAACAATCAATTGGTTTTTTTGGGCGATTTAAGCGCTGACAATTATTTAAAATTTATAGTAAAAGAATTAAAGCCTTTTGTGGATAGTAGTTTTTCGACATACACAGCTGCTGCGCATACCTTTATGGCTGGTTCGAGTATGGGTGGATTAATCTCTTTGTATGCCTTGTGCGAATATCCTGATGTTTTTGGAGGTGCTGCCTGTCTTTCAACACATTGGACTGGTGCAGCCTATTATGTTATTCCCGAATTATCAGCAGCCCTGCTTTTATATTACAATAAACACTTGCCAAGTAATAAAAATCATAAAATATATTTTGATTATGGTAGCATGGGCCTAGATAGTTTGTACAAACCTTTTCAACTTAAAATGGATGAAACAATGCATGCAAATAATTATGATCCCACACATTGGATTACTAAGGAGTTTGCGGGTGATGGACATGATGAAAAAGCATGGCGAAGCAGACTTAATATACCACTTGAATTCTTGCTTGCACCAAAATAAATGAGCTTTTATTAAAAATTGGAGTAAGTGCTTTAGGTTGAAGTAAAATGAAGTTGAGTAGATTGCTAAATCACATTGGTATAACTCTTGTGTAACAAATGTAACCGTAAGATCTTTTTGAATAGTTTATTTTTGCAATGAAAAATTACACACCTTAAAATTCACAACAATGAAACCAAACATGGGAACCATCGACAAAGCAGTAAGAATTATTGCCGCTTTAGTAATTGCAGGACTTTACTTTGCAGGCATATTATCAGGAACAGTAGCTATTGTTTTACTAGTATTGTCAGGTGTTTTTATTTTAACCAGCTTTATGAGTTTTTGTCCATTGTATTATCCTTTTGGAATATCAACTAAAAAGAAGGATTAAAATAGCTATTTATGTGTCATCAAACGCGAAATTGTGAAACAGTTTTGCGTTTTTTTATGACTTATTTTGAAGAAAAGCGTCTTATACCAATGTGATTTATAAATTATACCAATAATTTAAAATCTTACACTGGTAAATACCGATTGGAAAGAAGTTTGGCACAAATGCAGTAAAACAAATTTGGGCCATTACTTATTTCACATCGGTATTATTAAATTGAATGTAACAAAAGTAGCGAACTAACAACTTTTAAGGCCGTAATTTTGTACCGTTAAAACAAACAAAAAACAAATGGAAAGAATTCTTAAAAACAAATTAACCATTGCAGGAGTGCTCTTAGGCGCTGTTGGAGGTTATTTGTACTACGCATTTGTTGGCTGTGCAAGTGGCACATGCGCCATCACTTCTAATCCTGTAATAAGTAGCTTGTATGGAGCACTCATGGGTGGTTTATTATTAAATATGTTTGAAAAAGAAACTCAAAAATAAAAACCATGAAAAAAATTAATTTACTCACTTTGCTTTTATTAGCAACACAATTTATTACCAGCGCACAAAACGCTCCTTTTGAAATTTATTTAGAAGCTCAAACCATTCCAGGCTTAAATGGTGTGCAATCTTATGCTTATGGGCAACACAATGGAAAGTGGCTCATTGTTGGTGGCAGAGTTGATGGTTTGCACCGCAGACAGCCCTTTGCATCATTTGATATCGCAGGTCTTAACACCAATTTAATTGTGATTGATCCTATTTCAAATCAACGTTGGACTGCGCCTCTTAATACTTTGTCACAAAGTTTACAGGACCAGTTAAGCTCTACCAACATGGAGTTTTATCAAAAAGATACCATGCTGTATATTGTGGGTGGATATGGACATAGCGTGCAAACAGGAACAAAAATTACCTATGATAAGTTAACTGCCATTCATCTGCCTAATGTAATTAATGCGGTAGTAAATGGTGGCACATATGCTAATTTTTTCAGACAAATTACCGACATTGAATTTGCGGTTACCGGTGGACACTTGCACAAAATTTATGATACTTATTACTTAGTTGGAGGACAAAAATTTGATGGTAACTACAATCCAATGGGTAACCCAACATATACCCAGGCCTATACAAATCAAATTAGAAAATTTACTTTAGCTGATAATGGCACAACAATTACAATCAATCATTTACCATCATTTACAGATGCCGCAAATTTGCACCGTAGAGATTATAATGTAAGTCCG
>JBILPB010000163.1:0-6505 GCA_044374175.1 Bacteroidia bacterium
TGTTTTATATTTTAAATGGTTATTTAAAGAAGCCAAAGTATATGCTTTTGAGCCCGACAAACCTATTTTTGAAGTATTAAAACACAATGTTTCAAATAACAAATTAAACGATGTACACCTTGCCAACAAAGCCGTTTGGATTGATGACCAAGACATGTTTTTTAATGCAAACAATGCACAATCGGGCAAACTCATTCAGGATGCAAGTAGCATTGAAGTGGAATGTGTGCGTCTAAAAACTTTCATGCACGCGTTCAAGCATATTGATTTTTTAAAATTAGATATTGAAGGTGCCGAATTACCCGTTTTACAGGATATTGCAAGCGAATTGCATCGGGTTAAGCACTTATTTATTGAATATCATAGTGCCATGCATGAACCTCAAAAATTGTCTCAGCTATTATCCATTTTAGAAAAAGAAGGATTCCGTTATTTTATTGGCGGCAATCCAAGCAAAAGCCCCTTTACCAATAGCGTAATAGAAGATGGAATGGATTTAACTTTAGATATTTTTGCTACTAAAATTTAAAGTAAATATCAAAATTCTAATTATCTTTGAACGAATGAAAATATATACAGATACTTCAGTAATCGGTGGTTGCTTTGATTTGGAATTCAGTGAATGGAGTAACCTTTTGTTTCAAGAATTTATTGTTGGGGCTGAAGTCATAATGCTTTCGGATTTAACGCTGCAAGAGCTTGAATTTGCACGGCAAGAAATTAGGGATAAAGTTAAAGAGATTCCTAATGCATACAGAATGGAAATTAGTATTGTTGATGAAGCTATTACGCTTGCAGAAAAATACATAAGTGAAGGGGCATTGACCAACAAAAGTTACAATGATGCTTTACATATTGCATTAGCAACAATAAACAATGCCGATGTATTAGCTAGCTGGAACTTTAAGCATATTGTTAATCTCGACAGGATAAGACTTTATAATTCTATAAACTTCAGACAAGGATATAGGATGATTGAAATTAGAACACCAAGAGAAATTTTAAAACCAAAAGAAAATGGAAACGACTAAAAAATTTGATGCAGTAAATATGATGAGAGAAATAAGAGAAAAATTAAGTGAAAAATATTGGAAACACCCAGATATTTTGAAACAGGAAATGGCACTCATTAGGGAGAAGTATAATTTTAAAGTGGTTACACCAAAAATAAATTGACTCTTGATTCAAAAATTATATTCTGAAATCAGTAGTACAATCATTTTAGTAAATCCCTATAAACCTCCTCAATTATTTTCTCCTCATTCTCCCAACACAATAGTTCACTGGCCTTTTTAATATTAACCAACCAATCCTGGTAAACTGGCGCATTTACATCAACACTTCGAATAGCTGCTGCCACAGATTGTGCAGTTACCTCAGGCACTAAAATACCAAAAGGAAATTGTAGATGAATCTTTTCAATTTCCACCAATTTAGAGGCAATCACAGGTAAGCCACAAGCAAAATAATCGAACAATTTATTGGGTAAACTATACCTATAATTTAAGTTATTGTCTTTATCCAAAGTAAGCCCGGCATCTGCGCAAGCGGTATAATTTAGTAAATCACGATAAGGCAATTTGGCCATAAAAATAACTTTCTCCTGCAATTTTAAATCAAGCACCATTTGTTTTAAAATAGGAAAAGCATCACCAGCACCAATAATATATAACAAAGTATTTTCTACAAACTGCATGGCTTCAACAGCTTCCTCTCCTCCCCTGCTCACGTTGATACCAGAGCCCTGCATGATGATGATTTTTTTATCCAAGGGCAAATTCAATTGCTTTCTAAGTTCAGCTTTTGTGGCAAATTGCAAAGTGCTTTTGCGTGGTAAATTGCGCAATACATTTAATTTTACCTTGTACTTTGTTTCGTATATTTGAGCAATAGATGCATTTACCGTAAATACCTTTTTTAGTTTCGGAAAAATAAATTGCTCCACACTTAACCATATTTTTTTCTTGGTAGGATTTTCTTGCAACTCCGGCACCTCAGTATAATATTCGTGCGAATCATAGACCAAAGGCAAGCCTTTAATTTTACTAATCAAATAATTGGGCAATAAAGTATCCAAATCATTCGCCACTAAAACATCAGCTTTTTTAAAAAGCAAAAACAAAAACAAACGTAAGTGATATTCCGCATAAAAGGCAACACCTTTGGTAAAAAATAATTTCATGCGGTGGTGCTTAAACTGTGGCACTGGCATGCTTCCTTTTAATAAACGTCCAACCAGCAACACCTCAAAGCCCATGTTAAGCAAGGTTTGCGCCACTTTTTGCACACGTTGATCGGTGGCTAAATCATTGGTAACACTTAATACAACTAACTTTTTCAAATCTTTCAATTTCCTTTTTAACGCACTTTTATATCAATTATTCATGCACACTTCTCAACATTGTTTACTTAATAACATCTTCATAAAACATATTAAAAGTAATACGGGTACATTATTTTTGTAAATGTGAATGCAATAATACAAAACCAATCCTTAAAAGCGTATAATACCTTTGGTATTGATGTGAATGCCCGCTATTTTGCTGGCTTTAATACGATGGATACCTTAAGTGAAGTAGTTGCTTCAGCTACCTTTCAACAAAATGAACAATTAATTTTGGGTGGTGGCAGTAATATTTTATTTACCAAAAACTTTGAAGGCATTGTCTTGCACAATCTTTTAAAAGGCATTTCAAAAGTGCAGGTAAGCGAACACGAATATCATGTAAGCGCTGCCGCAGGCGAAGTTTGGCACGAATTAGTATTATACGCGATTGCCAACAATTTAGGCGGCATAGAAAATTTAAGTTTAATTCCAGGTTATGTCGGAGCTAGTCCTATGCAAAATATTGGCGCCTATGGGGTTGAAATTAAAGATATTTTTGTAAGCCTAAAAGCCATGGAAGTGGCCACAGGATTGATTAAAACATTTACCAAAGAAGCATGCCAATTTGGTTATCGCGAAAGTTTTTTTAAAAGAACTGGCAAAGGAAAATATATTATTTTAGAAGTTACTTTTCAGTTAAGTACCCAACACCAAATCAATACGAGCTATGGTGCTATTGAACAAGAGTTGACCAAAATGAATGCATCCCTTAACATCCAAAATATCAGCCAGGCCGTTATCAACATCAGAAGCAGCAAATTACCAAACCCAAAAGAAATAGGCAATGCCGGCAGTTTTTTCAAAAATCCAACCATTGCCATGGCCCATTATGAAACATTAAAAAAGCAATATCCTGACCTACCCGGTTACCCAGTCAATGATGCATACATTAAAACAGCTGCAGGTTATTTAATTGAAAAATGTGGCTTAAAAGGCTTCAGAAAAGAAGATGCTGGTGTGCACCAAAATCAAGCGCTTGTATTAGTAAATTACGGCAAAGCCAGCGGCCATCAAATATTTGATTTATCCAGTTTAGTGATTGAAAAAGTAAAAGATGCTTTTGGGATTGAATTGGAAAGAGAAGTGAATATTATTTGAGTAAAACATAGTAAGTCTGTATAATATCAATTAGTTAAAGAACTTATTTTTACTAATAAACATTTCAATGATTTTCATGCTGGGCTTGCTCCGCCATCACTCGAGGAATTACGAAGTCATTTTTTATTGAACTCCTCGGTTATCGTCATGGCGGGCTTGATCCGCCATCATCCATAGTACTTTTTAATTGTTACTGTAATACTAGAATGATTACTACATAGGCCTTAAGGTTAGTAGAATTAAGCTGCTTATTTTAATGAAATTAGCTTCACTCTTATGATAATCAGCTAATTTCTTTCATATAAAGATAGTACTATATCTTTGCCACTTCCTGGCAAATTTCCAAACGAGTAAAAACCGTCATTTTAAATATGGTTAATAGAAGGTATATTTATATTTATATTTTCAATTGATATCCGTTTTTCTTCCTCTAAATAGTTCTCGTTTGCAACGAGTAATTAAGACGGAGGACGCTGGCCGCAACGATGCACTGGCAATCAATCATCCAACCTTCTTCAATTCATACTGCGTACTCCTACCTCCTTGCTCTTTTTTAATCATAATTTCTTGTTCCATCAAATTTTGAATATCGCGCAAAGCTGTATCCTGAGAGCATTTCCCGATTTTAGCCCATTTTGTGGTGGTTAAAACACCTTCAAAATCTTCCAACAGCAAATTGATCATGTTTCTTTGTCTGTCATTAATCATAGCTTTGGCATGTTTAACCCAGAAAGTGTGTTTATAAATAATTTTTTTTAGCAACTTTTCAGAATGCTCAATGGCATTTAACAATGTTTTTAAAAACCATTCGAGCCAGTTCGTAATGTCTAAACTGCCTTGCTGTGTCTTTTCTAAGATATGATAATAAGCATTTCGTTCTTTATTGATTTGTGTTGACATGCTATAAAATCGAAACGATTGTTCGTCAGAACGAGCTAATAGCATATCACTGATGGCCCTTGAAATTCTACCGTTTCCATCTTCAAATGGGTGTAAAGTAACAAACCATAAATGTGCAATGGCCGCCTTCAAAACCAAATCAGTTTTATTTTCTAAATTAAACCAATCCAAAAAAATCCGAATTTCATTTTCAATTTGATCCGCTGCTGGTGCTTGATAGTGTACTTTCTCTTGTCCAATAGCGCCTGAAACAACCTGCATGGGGCCTTTTGAATCGTCACGCCAATTGCCGGTTACAATTTTATACATTCCACTTTGCCCTGTTGGGAAAAGCGCTGCATGCCATGAAAATAGCCTTTCCTTATTCAATTCCATATCGAAATTTTTTGTGGCATCAATCATCAAATCAACAATGCCATCAACATTTCTTTCTGAATGAACTAGTCCTGGAATATCCAAGCCTAAAAGCCTCGCTATTGAAGATCTTACCTGTTCTTTATTAAGTTTTTCACCTTCAATGGCTGACGATTTAATAACATCTAAGGTTAATACCTCAAGATTGGCTTCATTGCGAAGTTCAAATCCAAGTGCCCCGATTTTACCAATGAGCTTTCCCTGCTTATTTCTTACATAAGAAATTAATGACAAAAGCTGATCACTATTCCATTCAAAAATTGGCCAATTGGGGCGATTGTATAAATACATATTTTATTCTCCGCAAATATTGCGTCAAAAATAGTACTTATTCTCCGCATTAGCTAATTATATCCGCAAGAAATGCGGAGTAAATAGCTATTATTCTCCGCATTTTAAAAACTATTGAGCCAACATTTAAAAAGAAATCTGTTTTTTAAAACGGATTCGAAAACTTAATATCTCTCTTCATTTCCTCATCTGTCAAGGTTTTGAGGAAAGCCACCAAAGCCGCTTTTTCGTCCAGATTTAAACCTAATTTTACAGGAGTAATGGCCACTGTACTTGGTCCTTGATTTTGCTCTTCAATTAAGAATAAATCCAAGTCAGATAATCGATTTTGATATAATCTAGGACTTAAATTACGATTCGGTTTAATACTGGTATTGTAATGGTCAACCACCTCTTCCAACGTGTTAAATCTACCATCATGCATATAAGGCGCTGTTAATGCCACGTTTCTAATGTTAGGAATTTTAAACTTCCCATTCTGATTACCATCATTAGCTAAGGCCCCTAATCCATTGTCGTTATAAACTATATCCAATCCAATATTAGCATACGGAGACCCGCCATAATAACCTGTTATAATTTCGGGATGATGACAGCTGGAACATCTTGCTTTGCCATAAAACAAACTCATTCCTTTGTTTTCTGCAGTATTAAAATTAAATAAACTTGTGGTACTATCAATAAATGTAAAACTAAATTGACTGGTTAAAGTTGAAAGACCTTTATCGAACTTGGTACTGACAGGCACTATACAAACACAAAAAGAAGCCAAAGCATTTTCGATACCTTCCAAAGTTATTTCTTCGGAACCATAAGCTTTTTTAAACAGGTCCTGGTAATAAGGAAATTGCTTAATTTTATTAACCAAGGCAATAGGGTCTTGCACCATTTCATCATGATTAGCTACTGGTCTTAAAACCAAATCTTGCATCCCACTTGAACGACCATCCCAAAACATTAAAAAATTATTGCCAGTAATGGATAGCGTATTACGTTTCAAAACATTTCCAAAAACACCTTTGTTAAATCTAACATTATCTGCAAAACCTTTGTCCTGAAAATGACAAGATCCGCATGACATGTTGCCGTTAAACGAAAGTGCCTTATCATAAAAAAGCACCCTTCCAAGGGTGGCAGAGTTGTTGGTAAAATCAAGATTTTGCGCTCCTCCAATAAATTGCGCATTGGCTAAATAATTATAAGGCTCTGCAGGCAAGGCAGGGCCGCTTGGCGTTCCAGAAGGTGCTGTGGTAATTTCATCTTGCTTCTTGGTACAAGCATAAATAGAAATGCTTATGCTTATAATGAAAATAACTTTGTATCTCAATTTCATAGCCAATGGATTTAGAATTTAAAATAAACATATAAAGTAAGCGGTATTCTTATTTCTGTGCCTCCAAAGGTAGTTTTACCTGA
>JBILPB010000164.1:0-6491 GCA_044374175.1 Bacteroidia bacterium
TTTTGTTGAAATTTTGACAGCTAATGAAAGATTTATGCAAAAAATGATAGTTGTTCATGATGTTCAAAAGTAGAAATCTGCTGATTTAGCCACAGTTTATTTGTTTCTAACAAACAATCATTCTATAGCGTATTTCAATTACACCACCATGAAAATATGAAATCGAAACTGAATTTTTTAAGCATTATTATTGGCTTCATTAGCTTTCAAAATCAGTGTTTTGCACAAGATTTTATTTGGGCTAAAAGCCTTCAAGGCAGAGGCATCTCCAGTCCTATTAACTTATCTCCAGGCACTTCCAATGCCGAAGCAATAGCAGTTGACTCCATAGGGAATATTTATATTACAGGTTATAGTAATGATACGGTTGATTTTGACCCTGGACCTAATGAAGTATTGCTTGATGCCGGTAATGATGATATTTATTTGGCAAAATACGGATAGTCAAGGAAATTATTTATGAGCGCATGTGTTTTGGAGCCCAGGATGGAACTATGCAAAGCATATTAAAATTGATAAAAATGGTGATATTATAATTGCTGGCTATGCAACGAGCTTAGCAGATTTTGATCCAGGACCAGCATTGGGCTATTTAGGAAACAATGCCACCGCTAATTATATATACATCGCTAAATATGATGCCAATGGCAATTACATTTGGGCCCAAGAAATGGGGAATAACTTTGGTGCTTTTATTGGGAGTTTGGATATTGATAACAACAACAATATTTTTATCACAGGGCACTTTTACGGCACTAATGATATGGATCTAGACACAGGAACTGCAATATTAGTAAGTAATCAAAAAAGAATATTTACAGCAAAGTACACTCAAAATGGGAATTATGTTTGGGCAAATTGTATTTCTGGAATTGGAAATTTAGGAGAAAGTTTTTCACTAAAATGTGGCACATTGGGTAAGGTTTATGTGGCAGGTATTTTTGGAAATACGGTGGATTTTGATCTGGGCACAGGTGTGTCAAATATGAGTGCAAATACAACATGCGACAGATTTTTTACGAAATAAAATGTGGCATTTAGCTATTTGTAGTCCTCACCAAAGGTGCCACTTCCTTACCAATCAATTCAATGGAATTCAACAACTGTGCATGGCTTAAATCGGCATTATCCATCTGAAATGTAAACCTATCGATACCGCCCAAACTCTCGCTGTGCCTTAATATTTTTTCGGCTATTTCTTTTGGATTGCCCACTAAATAAGCGCCTGTCGGTCCATTTTGGGCGGCAAATCTATCAAAAGTAACTGGTGGCCAACCACGCTCTTTGCCAATTCTGGTAAAGGTTTTAGCGTAACCAGGATAGTATTCTGAAATAGCCTTTTCAGTAGTTTGAGATACATAGCCTAAAGAATGCAAACCCACCTTCAGCTTTTCTGGAGCATGTCCAGCGCGCTTTCCAGCTTCACGATATAAATCAATTAAAGGACTAAAACGATGTGTTTCGCCACCAATAATGGCTACCATCAGTGGCATACCCAAAGTGCCTGCACGTGCAAATGATGCAGGTGTGCCACCCACGCCCAACCAAATGGGTAAATCGGTTTGATAAGGTCGCGGATAAATAGCTTGTTCGTGCAAGGGTGCTCTGAATCTACCCGACCATGAAATAACCTCTTTTTGTTTGATTTGAAGCAGTAACTCCAGTTTCTCAGTAAACAGTTCATCGTAATCGTTTAAGTTGTAACCAAACAAAGGAAATGCCTCTGTAAAGGAACCTCTTCCAACAACCATCTCAGCTCGTCCTTTTGAAATTAAATCCAATGTGGCAAAACTCTGAAAAATACGCACAGGATCTGCAGCACTCAATACGGTTACTGCACTGCTCAATTTTATTTTTTTAGTAAGTGCTGCTGCTGCTGCTAAAATTACGGTATTTGCCGAATCTAAAAATTCTGCACGGTGATGCTCACCCACACCAAAGTAATCTAAGCCTACTTCATCAGACTTTACAATTCTCTGTAATAATTCATCCAAAGCATGCGCACTGTTTTTTGCTCTTTCACTGGTATTGCCCACATTAGCTGCCGCAAAACTATCAATCCCTATTTCCATATTTTTATTTTAAAGAGTGCAAAATTACAATTCTATTGTTCTTAATACATTCTTAAAACAATGTAAATTTTAAAAGCTAGAAATAGGCTGCTTCCAAACGTAAAAACAAGTTAGGCTTCACTTAATAAATCTTCCACTTGCATTTTAAGTTCAGGCTAATCTCGACAAACAATAGTCCAGATTACTTCGTCAGAAATATTGTCGTAACTATGGATAATACGATTTCTGGTACCAATAATATTTTTGGAATTCTTTAACTGAAAGTTACTATCTTCTTTTAAAATTCGATGAACCGCTTCTCCAATTATTTCAAGATTTCTCTCTACAGCCTTTTTGGTTTTTAATTCTTTTTTATATACTAAAAAATCTCTACTATCACCAAGAAAAAGAAAAATTTCGTCTATACTTTGTTGAATATCAAGAAGCCATGTTTTAATTTTAACATCCATAGATTTTTATCTTGGTATTTTCAAGTTGTTGTCTAAATATGCTGTTCCTTAAAGCTCTCTCTTCCAAAAGGTCAACTTGTCGTTTTAATATTCCTTCAAGCTTCGATTTCAAGTCGAAATAGAGGTCAGTGTATTTAAATGGGTCACTTTCCTCAAAATCAACAATTAAATCTATGTCTGAATTTTCATTAAAGTCATCTCTTGTAACGGAACCAAAGGCAAAAAGTGACTTCACCTTACTTGCTTTGCAAAGTTCTTGAATCAGCTTTATTTTAGGTTCGTCAATTTTCATGCTCAAATGTAATTTATTTTACCCAAATGTCAAAATTGTATTGGCTGTAATACGCTATCTTTGACTTCTTAAAAATTATGAAAAGATACACGTGGTTTTCCTTTTTAATGATATGCACAACTCTCGCATTATTGTTAGCCTGTCGGTCAAACAAAAATAAAGTCACTCGCGCCTTTTATTATTGGAAATCAATATTTGAACTCCATCAAAAAGAATTACAACTGATAGAAAAACACAACATCAATACCTTGTACATTAAATATTTTGATGTAGTGTGGAATGAAGAATTAAATAGCGCTGTACCTGTTGCAAAAATTTCTTTTAAACAAGCTGTTCCTGAACAGTTACAGATTATTCCAGTAGTTTATATCGCCAATAAAGCGCTCATTAAATGCCACTACGATAGTATCAAAAATTTAGCAAATTCTATTACAAAACTCATCAAAAACTACCAGCCTATTGTAAACAAAAACATTGCTGAAATACAAATAGATTGCGATTGGACCTTAAGCAGCAAAGAAAAATATTTCGGGCTTTTAAAAGAAATAGAAAATCAATTTGGATCAAGAATTATCTTGTGTGCCACCATTCGCCTGCACCAAATTAAATATGCAAGCACCACTGGGATACCGCCTGTGCAAAAGGGAATGTTGATGTATTACAATATGGGAAATCTACAAAGCAAAAAAAGCAATTCTATTTTTAATGAAGCTGATGCAGAAAAATACGCGCCTTACATCAAACAATATCCATTACCATTAGATGCTGTTTTACCGGTTTTTTCATGGGTAAAAGTTTTTCGCAAACAACGCATGATTAAATTGCTAAATCAAACATCATTAGATGAATTAGAAAAGCATGGACGCTTTAAAAGTATTGATAATAATACGGTTCAAGCACTCAACACAAATCAATACAACGATTTTTATTATCTTACCAATGATATTTTTGTGGAAGAAAATATGCATCCAACAAGTAGTTTAAAAGCTGCCAAACATTTGCATCGCTATTTTAATTCCACTAATTTTGCGCTTGCCCTTTTTCATTTGCAACAACCCAATTTAAATGAATTTACATCACAAGACATTGAAGATTTATACACTACTTTTAACTAGTGTATTATTACTTTTCTTTGCTAAAGATATTATTGTGGCCTGCGCTGGTGGCGATGAAGAAGATCTGCTTGATTACTCGGCATTTGCGCCCGAAATTATTGAGCAACCACAATTTAGTCCTTTTTATTTTACTTATGATGAATTATATCCTTTAAATCCAGAGTACACACCATTAACTTCTTATGATTTTAATATCAATGAGTGGTTTGCTTTTTTTGATAACAAAATTACTAAGGATGATTTGTCGTGGTTGGTTTACACAAGCCATCCAAAAACTTTGAGGGCCATTGAAAATGAACTATGGAACACGGCAAAATTACCCGATACAATTAGGCAAAAATCATTAATTAATTTGCGTTTAAAAAATGAATTAGCAGAGGTAATTAATTATTTAGATTTGGCAAAAAGTGCAGAAACTGTTTTTAATCCTAATGCTAACGATTGGTATCAACCAGTAATAAATGATAGTGCAGGCGCAGTCACTTTTCAAATTCCATTTTTAAAAGGTTTTATCAGAAACCAAAACTTATTTTTAAAATACCGTTTTGGATTTCAATTGATGCGCGCCTATTATTATAGCCATGAGTACCAAAAGGCAATAAATATAATGAAAATGATGCCTCAGTTAAATGCCAAAGCCGGGAGCATTTATTATAGAACCTTAGGCTATTTAGCTGCAGCTTATTACAAGTTGCATGCCTATAAAGAAAGCAATCTTATTTATGCCAAATTGTATCACGATTATGAACCCTTACGTATTAGTTCATACCGAAGTTTTCATTTATTGCCCGACACGGCATGGAACGAAAATTTAGCCTTGGCAAAAACAAGTGCAGAGAAAGAAAGTTTGTGGCATTTATATGGCTTATACGCCAATCCTTTAAAAGCCATGCATCATATTTACGAATTGAATCCTAAGAGCGAATTTATTTCTTTATTGATGGTGCGCAATGTAAATATTATTGAAACAGCTAGTTTGCGTTATTCAAAAGCAATTTACGCCAACGAAGAATCATGGAATTACGGCTATTATCAAAGAGAGCCTTTTATTGATAGCAGTTTATTTACAGCCAACTGGGATTTTGATTATAGCAACCAACAAAAGGTATTGCAGGTGTTGTATCGCATTATTAACGAAAATAAAGTGCCTGCCATAACACCCTATTTAGTAAGCGCTGCCTATTTGCATGCGCTTTCAAAACAATATGATGATGCAAATAAGCTTTGCAATCAAGTACTTAAAACAAGCAGCAACGCACTTATTGTTAATCAAACAGAAATTATTAAAGCCTTTATTTTAGTGATGCAGTTAAATAAAGTGGAAGCGCCACAAGAAATTGAAATAGAAAAGCAATTAAAAAAGATTGCAGAAAACAAACCCATGGCTTCGCGCGCTGAAAATGCGCTTAACTACATTATGTTTGTATTAAGTCAAAAATATGCTGCACAAGGCAATTTAATTAAATCAGAATTGTGTTATCCATCAAGTTTATCTTATTACCGCAATAGCGATGATGCTGAGGCTATGCTTAAATTTATGGAGCAAGCACAGCATAATGATTTAGAAAAATTAATGTTGGCACGTTATGCTTTAAAACTTGATAATATCTATCATATCAAGGCCACTAGATTGCTTTACGAGTATCGTTTTGAAGAAGCTTTAGTGCATTTTGAAAAAATTAATTTAGAAGATAATTTGTATGCCGACCCTTTTACCATGCGCCCGGTAGATTGCCACGATTGTGATTTTACCGCCCCTCAGGATACAAAGTATACACGTAAATCATTTGTAAAAAAAATGATAGCCTTAAAGCAAAGTTTTGACACAGAAAAAAATAAAGATGCCATAGCGCAAAACTTATTTTTGTATGCCAATGCTTTGTACAATATGACTTATTTTGGCAACGGGCGTTTTATTGCAAGCACGCCTATTTCTTGGATGGATAACGACTATCCAGATGATGTAAAAGAAGAAGCCAAAATATATAAGTATTATTACAATTGCAGCGAGGCTTTAGCCTATTACAACAAAGCAAGAAGCATAAGCACCGACAAAGAGTTTGCTGCAAAATGTGCATGGGCAGCGGCAAAATGCGAACATAATTTAAAGCTCACAGGTGGCTTGCCTTGGCAAACAGAAAGCGCTGGTGACTTTGAAGCTGGCACTTATTTTTTAGAAATGAAAAACAACTATGCAGGCACAAAGTACTACAAAGAAGTGCTTAACGAGTGTGGTTATTTTTGCACCTACATCACAAAGGATACTGCTTGTATAAGAGATAAATGGTCGTTGAGGAATAGGTGAAAAATTTACGATTTACGATTTAGCGATTTACGATTAACTTTACTTATTCTAAGCCTTTCTTCATTTAATATTTAATATTTAATATTTATCCCGAAGCCTCGGGATTCCTTGTTTCTTGTTCATTATTTATTCGAATATACAATCGGAGCGCGTGATTTACGATTTACGATTAACTTTACTTATACAAAAAACTTCATCATTCACATTTAATATTCCTTGTTTCTTGTTCATTATTTATTCGAATATACAATCGGAGCG
>JBILPB010000165.1:0-6488 GCA_044374175.1 Bacteroidia bacterium
CGGCTTCCCATAACGCCTGAACCCAACACGGCAACTTTATTAATACTTCTTTTCATAAACCCAAGTATTTAATTTAGAGATTTAAAAGGATAAAAAATTGAATTGAATTAATTGTCAAAATGCAATGCAAAGTTTACATCTTTTTTACTGCCTAGCGCTTTTAGAGCATTGATATGCGATCTAAATGCCACCCAAAAAGTAGGAGATTCCAGGTAAGGAACTTCAAATTCTTCCGCAGTGCGTTTTACAATTTCAGCAATATTAGGATAATGTATATGACAAATATTTGGAAATAAATGATGCTCAACTTGGTAGTTTAAACCGCCAACATACCAAGTAATAAATTTATTGTGACGGGCAAAGTTTACAGTTGTATTCATTTGATGAATTGCCCAATCATTTTCAATTTCGCTTTTGTCATTTTGAATAGGATGAGAAGCCTCTTCCACTGAATGTGCTAATTGGAAAACAACACTTAGCAATAGTCCACATACAATATGTAGGCATAAAAATCCTAAAAATATTTGTCCAAAACTATAATCGAAAAAATAGATTGGTACAAAAAACATATAAAATAAATAGATTGTTTTTGATACGAAAAGTATTCCTGCATTTTTCCAATATTCTTTTGGAGTAGCTCTGCTTACACCATTTTTATTGTATTTAATCAACTGTATTAAATCTTTAAAAGTAACCCAATACAATGACATTATTGAATAGAAAAGAAAAATATAGATGTGTTGAAAGCGATGAAACTTTCTTAATTGACTGTGAGGCGAAAATCTAAACACCAATTTGTCATCAATATCATCATCCATTTCATACACGTTGGTGTAAGTATGGTGTAAAATGTTATGTTGTAATTTCCAATTAAAAACTGTTCCACCAACCATATTTAATGAATATCCAACTAGTTTATTTACTAAAGGATTTGCTGAATAAGCATTATGATTTGCATCGTGCATTACATTCATTCCAATTCCTGCCATGGCCAAACCAACTATACTAAAACTGATAACCAATTGCCATGTTTCTTGGTGAAACACCATTAAACTGGCTAAGGGGGCTATGTATAAAAAAATCATGAATACAGTTTTAAAAACCATAGATCCATTGGCGTATTTTGAAATATTTTTTTCAACAAAATAGGCATCAACATTACTTCTTAGAATACTGAAAAATTTTGAACGATCTTTATTTGCGAATTTAATTTTAGGTTTTTGTTTCATTATATATTTATTTATTCACTGAACATTTTGTCAACCATTTGTTTGTTGGCTTCCATAATTACTTTCCTTTTGAGACTGAGTTTTGGGGTCATTTCACCTTTTTCAATTGTCCATTCTCTTGGTAGCAAAGTTACTCTTTTTATTGTTTCATAAGGTGCTAAAGTTTTATTGCTTTCTGCAATTTCTTTATCGATAAGTTCTAAGACCTCTTTTTTAGTGATAACTTCTTCGTTACTTGTGTAATTAATATTATGTTTTGCGGCCCAATCTTTTAGAGCTAAAAATGAAGGCACGAGAAGCGCAGCTGCATATTTTTGATTTTCTCCAACAACCAAAGCTTGCTCAATAAAGGGCGATTCTTTGAGTTTATTTTCAATCATAATTGGCGCAATATATTTACCGCCAGATGTTTTAAAAATTTCCTTTTTTCTATCGGTAATTTTTAAATAGCGATTGTTTATAAACGTACCAATATCTCCTGTATGAAACCATCCTTCACTGTCCATTACTTCTGCTGTTGCATCTGGTCTGTTGTAATATCCTAACATTACATTAGGGCCTTTCACTAAAATTTCTCCATCTTCTGCTATTTTTACTGTTACGCCATCAATCACATCGCCCACGGTGCCAAATTGTATACCTTTTGGTTTAAAGCTATTTACAGCAATAACAGGCGATGTTTCGGTGAGTCCATAACCTTCCAAAACCATAATTTTAGCTGCATTAAAAACCCTTGCTAGTCTTGGTTGTAAAGCAGCACCGCCTGAAACGGCTGCTTGTACATTTCCACCTAATGCTTCGCGCCATTTAGAAAACACCAATTTGTTAGCAATGTTTAATTGAAATTCGTACCACCATCCGTTTGCCCCATCTAATTCATAGCGCAATCCAAGATCTAAGGCCCAAAAGAACAGCGTTTTTTTAATGCCAGTTTGTTCGTGACCTTTGGCCACTATTTTATCATATACTTTTTCAAGTAGCCTCGGCACAGTGGCAAATACCTGCGGTTTTACCTCCTTTAAATTATCACCAATAGTTTCTAAACTTTCGGCATAATATATGCCTAGTCCAAGATAAATATATAAGGTATTAAGCATTCGCTCATATACATGGTTTAAAGGTAAAAAGCTAAGTGCAGTCCAGTGCTTTTGGAAAGGGGCCAAATTTTGAGTGGCAAATGAATTGCTTAATAAGTTATTGTGCGAAAGCATAACTCCCTTTGGCGTGCCCGTTGTACCTGAAGTGTAGAGAATAGTTAATAAATCATTGTTTCCAATACTCGCTTTTATTTGTTCTATTTTATCTTTAGCAGGATTAGTTTTTCCATTCTGATAAAGTTCTTTCCAATGTTTTACTTCTTTTATTTCATTAAAGCTATAAATAAATTTTACTGAGGGCGCTTCTTTGGCAGCTTCTTTCACTTTTTCATAAAGTTCGGAACTGGAAACAAACACTAATTTTACCTGCGCATCATTTAAAATAAATATTAAATCTTTTAAACTAATGGTTGGATAAATAGGAACACTAATGGCACCACATTGTTGCGAAGCATAATCGGCAAAGTTCCACTCTGGTCGGTTA
This sequence comes from Bacteroidia bacterium, assembly GCA_044374175.1. Taxonomy (GTDB): domain Bacteria; phylum Bacteroidota; class Bacteroidia; order UBA4408; family UBA4408; genus CAIKXD01. Next base: position 2,811 of record JBILPB010000165.1, read on the forward strand.
TTAGCAATAATGGCAACTTTGTCATCTTTGTTGATGCCAATATTTGATAATCCATAGGAAAGATGGTCTACATAATCAATAAAATCGGCAGTACTGTATTTTTTCCAAGTGCCATTTTCTTTAGCTACAAGCGCATCGGGCCTTGCATTTTTGCTTGCAAAGAGCGGTAATAGATCAAAAACTCGTTTTATTTCCATCGTTTTTTATGATTAGATAATTAGGGCAACCAAAATAATTAACTCACTTCTCAAAATTTTTTCATAAACTTATTCAATTTTTCAAACATAACAAAATTTTGTACTATGACCCTTTTGAACAAAGTAACCAAAGACCTTGTGATTGACTTTCCAATTATTATGGCTCCAATGTTTTTAGTGAGCAATGAAGCTATGATGAAAAGTGGTATGAATGCTGGTATTATGGCCACATTTCCTAGTTTAAATTATAGAAAGGATGGTGAGCTAGATGCTTTGTTGAAAACATTGAATAACTATAAAAAAACAGCTCAACCAAAGGGGAATTATGGGGTGAATTTAATCGTACAACAATCTAATCCATTATATAAAAAGCACCTTGCTGTTTGTATTGAAAATAAGGTCCCGTTTTTTATTACTTCTTTAGGAAATCCAAAGGAAGTAATTGAGCAGGCTCACGCTTATGGTGGAAAAGTTTATTGTGATGTTACAAACTTAACCCATGCCGAAAAATGTGCCTCATTAAATTGTGATGGATTTATAGCGGTAGGACAAGGCGCAGGAGGACATGCAGGGCCAAACCCTTTACATATTTTGATTCCAGCATTGGCAAAAAAATTCCCAACTATTCCTGTTGTAGCAGCAGGAGGAATTGCTTCTGGAGATGCCATGCTAAGTTTGTTGGCTTCTGGTGCACAAGCTTTTTCAATTGGTACACGTTTTATTGCCAGTACCGAGGCTCAAGTAAGTCAGGAATATAAGGATGCAATTGTAAATTCTAAGATGGACAATATTGTGATGACCACAAAAATTTCGGGCACACCTTGCAGCATTATTGATACACCTTATGCACAGAAAATTGGCTACCAACAAAGTTGGTTTGAGAAAATGCTGAATGAGAATAAAACGGTAAAAAAGTATTTTAAAATGCTAACGCAAATACGCGGAATGAAAAAGCTCGAAGAATCGGTGAAACCAGGCAATTATAAAACGTTATGGTGTGCCGGAAAATCTGTAGAAATGATCAATGATATTAAAAGTTGTGAAGAAATAGTAACCACACTTAAAAAAGAATTTGAAGCAACATCATTGCAGTTAAAAAAGACAATTGAACAGATGATTTAATCAATACATTACTACTCAAAAACTATTCTTTCCTTTTATGGGCATTACTTCTGTATGCCATGTTGAGCATTTCAACCATAATAGAAAAACCAAGCGCAACATAAACATATCCTTTATCAATATGTAGATGCAATGAATCTAAAATCAAAACAAATCCAATTAAAATTAAAAAAGTGAGCGCCAACATTTTGATGGTTGGATGTTTATTAATAAATTCTGTTACCCAAGCTGAGGTTAAAAGCATAAAAATCATAGCAATTATCACTGCCAATATCATCAATAAAACATTGGTAACTAAGCCAACAGCAGTAAGTATTGAGTCGAACGAAAAAACAACGTCTATAAATACAATCTGCAATATGGCACCATTTAAGGTAAGTGTTTTCTCTTCTTTAGTGATTTCTTTTGCACCATAAATTTTTTCAAAAATTTCAATGCTGGTTTTATATAACAGAAACACACCTCCGCTAAAAAGTATTAAATCGCGACCAGTAACACCAAATTCTGAAATATGAAAGAAAGGGTCTTTTAAACCCATAATCCATGAAATACTAAAAAGCAGGGCAATTCTAAATATTAAAGCCAAAGAAAGTCCAATTGCCCTGGCTTTTGCCTGATCTTTTTTTGGCAATTTAGTAGCAATAATGGCAATAAAAATAACATTGTCGATTCCAAGAACCACCTCTAAAACAGAAAGTGTAAGTAAACTTATTAAACCAGGGACAGTTAAAATTTCGTGATAGTTGATCATACAAGAATAAAGTTGCAAATTTAATCAGATTATCAATACTATTGATTTTATTTTTTAATGCTTCTTTGAAAAATGTGGTTTTAAATAACAGAAATTATATTTGGAATGTAATACTTGTCCAAAGCTATTAATAATCAATAGTTAAAAAAATGTATATATTTTTGATGATATATTAAAATTAGTAACATATTTTTACAACTTGCTAAGCCATCAAATATATGCCAGAAGTACAAATTGATATAGAGTTAGAGAAGAAAGAAATTTTAAAACGTTATCGCACACTTTTAAAATCATGCAAGCGCATGATGGACAAGAACGATAGATTGATGATTCGCAAAGCGTTTAATCTTGCTCTTGAATCACATAAAGATATGCGCAGAAAAAGTGGTGAACCATATATTTATCACCCTATTGCTGTTGCACAAATTGCCGTAAGTGAAATTGGTTTAGGGCCCACATCAGTAGTCTGTGCACTTTTACATGATGTTGTTGAAGATACTGATATTTCGTTGGATGATATTCGCATGATGTTTGGTGAAAAGGTAACCAAAATTATTGATGGCTTAACTAAGATATCAGGCGTATTTGATCAAACATCGTCTTTGCAGGCAGAAAATTTTAGAAAGATGTTACTCACCTTGAGTGATGATGTGAGAGTTATCTTAATAAAGTTGGCTGACAGATTACACAATATGCGCACCTTAGAAAGTATGAAGCGCGACAAGCAATTAAAAATTGCCAGTGAAACGCTTTATTTATACGCGCCATTAGCACATCGATTGGGTTTAAATGCTATAAAAACTGAATTAGAAGATTTAGGTTTAAAGTATACCGAGCCTGAAGTTTATGAAGATATCAATCAAAAATTAATTAATACACAAAGAGAAAGAAACAGATACATTAATAAGTTTAGCTTACCCATTATTAATTCTTTAACCGATGCGGGAGTGGATTTTGACATCAAAGGGCGTTCAAAATCTATCAAATCGATTAAAGATAAAATGAAGAAACAGGCCGTTCCATTCGAAGAGATTTACGACATTTTTGCGATTCGAATAATTATAAAATGCCCTATTGAAAATGAGAAATCTGAATGCTGGCGTGCTTACTCTATTGTAACAGATTTTTATCATCCTAATCCCGACCGTTTGCGCGATTGGATTTCAACACCTAAAGCAAATGGTTATGAATCATTACACACTACTGTAATGGGGCCCGATGGTAAGTGGGTCGAAGTGCAAATAAGAACAGAACGCATGGACGAAATTGCCGAAAAAGGATATGCGGCACATTGGAAATATAAATCTTCTGCGGCAGAAACTGCATTGGATGAATGGATACAAAAAATTAGAGAGTTACTCGAAAACCCTGAAAGCAATGCACTCGACTTTTTGGATGATTTTAAATTGAATTTATTTTCGGAAGAAATATTTGTTTTTACACCGAAAGGCGAATTAAAAACATTGCCAAATAATTCTACAGTGCTTGATTTAGCTTATGAAATCCATTCACATGTAGGCAACAGATGTATTGCAGCAAAAATTAATAATAAACTGGTTGCGTTAAGTCATCAGTTAAACAGTGGCGATCAGGTAGAAGTGCTTACAT
>JBILPB010000299.1:0-6332 GCA_044374175.1 Bacteroidia bacterium
TAGGTATAGAATAATTAATGGATGAATAACATATATACCATATGAAATTTTTCCAAAAAAATCGAAGATAGCGCTATCCAAATTTATAAGTCTATGGCTTTGTTTTATTTGCCCTATAATTAAGCATACTGTAACTATTGAAATAAATTCATTGTCTAAAAATGAAATAATATGAAATTGATTTATTCCAACTAAGAATATAATGAACCATGAAATTATTTGTGCAATTTTATTGTTTGTTATTTTTATAAAATAAACATTCTCTTGAAAAAGAAGGATGGCACCAATGGCGCCAATGAGCATGCAATCAAATCTTGTAGTGTTAAAAATATTGTATGCAATGCTCATATTTCCATTATTATAAAAAATATCAATGAACCTAAATATTGTTTTAAGTAATATTAATGAGCAGCAAATTATCAAAGTAGTTTTTAATACTGATTTTGACTTTTTGATAAGCCAGGGCCAAAAGGAATAAAACTGTTCTTCAACCCCTAATGACCAATAGTGACCAACCAATTTCAGTTCATTCCCTAAAATAAAAGGAATGTTAGCCATAAGAAAAATATAGAATAAAACTGTTTTACCTTCTAATTCCCATCCAGTAACAAAAATAGTGATAATAGACAGTATCAAATAGGAGTAATACAGCGGCCAGATTCGAAGAATCCTGCGGATGTAAAAATTCCGAATATTAATTGTATGCTTTTTGTTTTCTTCTAACAACAGGTAGGTAATAAGAAATCCGCTTAAGGTAAAAAATATGGTAACACCGTATTGTGCTAGGTTAAATAGTTTAGGGGTTCCATCAGCATATTTAGAAAAATAAATAGGTTCTAATCCAAATAATACAAAATCACTTGAAGTGTGAGAAAATACTACCGAAAGAGCTGCAATTGCCCTTAATCCATTTAGCCCAGAAAAGTATAAAACTTTTTCTTTACTTTCAAGAGATTCTTTTCCAGCAGCATTAACCGACATATTTTTTATTAAAAATTAGTAAATTGCAATAGGTGGGCAAATATATCTAAATATTTTATCAGTTTTTTGTTCTTTTGTTGGGCATTTGCCAAGGAGGGTATTACAATTTAATAATAAAGGGAATGTGCTTTTGAACTATATAGTTAATAAAATGATGGTCGTTTTTTAAGGCAAATTTGAAGATGTTACTCACGTAAATCTACCTAATGTTCAAGTTCTATAGCTTCTGAAACTAACAGTTTGAACCAGTGTTTTAAATGGCCTTCTAATAAAATAATATGCATTAAATTAAATACGTTTAATGATCTGTAAAAATTGATAAACACTAAATTTAATCAAAGTAATTCGAAAAAAAAATACATTTGTATTAAATATGCACAATGAATCCAGAACAAATATACCTTAACCTTATTGATAAAGAACGAAACATTTACGAACCTGCCCAGCTATTTCATCAAAACAGAGAAAATGTAAGTAGTTACATTGAAAATATGCGCAGTCCGGGCGATAATGAAGGTGTTTTAACCATCGAGGGTAGTAATGTCAAATGCGCTAAAAACGGCAAGATTTACACTAAACAAGATGAGGTGCTTGATTTTATTAAAGCCACAGAAAAGAAGCCAGAAGACAAAGAGTGGGAGCGTTTAAATGAGCAATTTTTAAATTATCATAAATCACTTTCGGTTTATACACTCCTGAATAGCGTGCCCGTTGCCAATTATTTGGCTTTAAAATCGGGGATGGGTAATTTAAAAGATAAAACGGTTGTTGATGTGGGAGCTGGAACAGGCCATGCCTGGTGTTCCTTTTTTCAATATCCCGAAACCATTGATTATTATTTAGTGGACCCAAATTTGCGTTTGTTGCACGATCAATTTATTAGAATTTATCCTAAGTTAACGCAACTGAAGTTAAAGCATGTGATGGCTTTTGCAGAGGAGTTGCCTTTTAAAAGTAATTTTACTGATGTGGTGATGAGCCTTTCGGCCATTGATCATTTTAAAGATTACAAAGCATTTTTTGCAGAGTCATTTCGTATCTTAAAGCCAGGCGGTACCTTGTTTTTAAGCAGTCATTTAGATGTTCCTGCAAGTGCTGCTGATGCTACTAAAACATCTCAAAAACTATTCTCTGATACTTTCTTTGAGCGCTTAGCAAGATATCTTTACTACAAAAGAAGTAAAGTTGGACATGATGATCATACCTATCATTTTGATTCGCTTGAGCCTTTTGAAACTGGCATGAAAGAAAAAGGATTTGTGATTGAAAAGAGTGAAATATTTAAGCGTTATTTCTTTGTGGTGGCTAGGAAGCCGATTTAGAAGATTTAATAGGAAGTTTATTTGCTGAAAAATTGTGCTTGAAAGTTAGTAACCAAACTTTTAAGCTCGTTTGTAATGAGGATGTTTTAAGTTTGCGTTTTTAACGCAATAAGCCAAAATTCCATTCTTTGCATCAAATAATACCATTTGTATTTATTAAATAGCTCAAAGTTATTTAATAAATTTACAATGGCTAATGCCGATATAACAAAATATAGTTCAATAAAATTGGACTATTTATTTTGTATAATCGGTATTATTTCTATAGTTTGCTTATGAAAACAATTCCAAATTTGAAAGTACAAATGATGTTTTCTTTCTTAGAAATACCTACATTGATGTTAATTATATTAATCAAGCAAATATTTCTAGTTCAGGTTACAAATGAGGGCGAATAAAGGAATTTGATTAAGGCGTTACAAACGCATACAGTGTGCGTCCTCGTTACTTCCGAAGTTTCGGAACGAGGACGAGTAATAGCAAACAAAGGGTTTCGTTATCTGTTTTGCTAAAGCAAAATTTTTAAACTTTATTTCTTTTTGGTGGCTAAAAAGCCATTTTAGAAGAGTGGATGGTGAGTTTAATCGGTACAATGCAAAAGAAAGTATATATTTGTATTATCTATCTGCTTATTACTACTTGAACAAAAATTAAAACCTTTACCATGAATAAAAACAAATCAAAAAAATTGGTATTTCTTTTAGCACTGCTGCTGGTGGTTCATATGGCACCTGCTCAAGAAAATACAAATGCTTCGGGTGGCGATGCTACTGGAAGCGGAGGTTCAGTTTCCTATAGTGTTGGACAAGTTGTTTACACCACCAACACAAGTAGCGGAGGAAGTGTGGCACAGGGAGTACAACACGCCTATGAAATTTTTGTTGTGGGTGTTAATGATACTAAACAGCATATTTCTTTAAATGCATATCCAAACCCTGCTGCAGATGTCCTTACTTTGCAAATAAGCAATTACAATAACGAAAAGTTAATGTATCAGCTTTATGACTTAAATGGTAAATTATTAAGTAGTGCACAAATCATAGCGCAACAAACACTCATAAATACTTCTACATTACCTGTATCTACTTACTTTATTGATGTATTCAATCAAGAAAACCAAAAAGTTCAAACATTTAAAATCATTAAAAACTAAAAAATAATGAAAAAAATAATTACAATTTGTACAGCAATTTTAATCACTGCAAGTGTTTTTGCTCAAGCACCCAACAAAATGAGCTATCAAGCTGTGATACGAGATGCTACCAATGCGTTGGTGGCAAACCAAACAGTAGGCATGCAAGTGAGTATTTTGCAGGGCAGTATTAGCGGTACGGCTGTGTATTTAGAAACCCAAACAACTACTTCTAACGCCAATGGATTGGTAAGTATAGAAATTGGTGGAGGAACAGTTGTATCGGGTAACTTTTCCACAATTGATTGGGCAAACGGACCTTACTTCATCAAAACAGAAACTGACCCCGCGGGCGGAAGCAATTACGCTATAACGGGCACCACAGAATTATTGAGTGTGCCTTATGCCATTTATGCCGCAAGCAGTGGTAGTAGTATTCCCGGTCCTCAAGGGCCACAGGGTCCTGCTGGTAATGATGGAGCTCCTGGCCCACAGGGTTCACAAGGTCCTGCTGGTAATGATGGAGCTCCTGGCCCACAGGGCTTAACAGGCCCAACCGGACCTCAGGGTTTACAAGGTGCAACAGGTGCACAAGGCTCACAAGGTTTAACAGGTGCTACCGGGCCTCAAGGACAAACAGGAGCTACTGGACCACAAGGTCTTCAAGGTGTACAAGGCGCAACTGGACCACAGGGTACAGGAGTTACCATTTTAGGAAGTTTTACTAGTGTGGGACAATTGCCTGCAAGTGGTTCAGCCGGTGATAGCTATTTGGTAAACGGAGATTTATATGTTTGGAGCACCAACACTTCAAGTTGGTCAAATGTAGGTAACATTCAAGGTCCGACAGGAGCAAGCGGTCCTGCAGGTCCGCAAGGACCGATTGGATTGACAGGTCCGGCAGGTGCAACAGGGTCACAAGGTCTCCAAGGTCCCACAGGTGCAACGGGGCCACAAGGCCCAATAGGATTAACTGGTGCTACAGGTGCAGCAGGAACAAATGGAGCAGTTGGTGCCACAGGACCGCAGGGTACACAAGGCTTAACAGGTGCTACAGGCCCGCAAGGCCCAATAGGATTAACTGGAGCTACAGGCGCAGCAGGAACAAATGGAATTAACGGTGCGGTTGGTGCCACAGGCCCACAAGGACCGATAGGATTAACTGGCGCAGCAGGAACGAATGGCACAAACGGAAACAATGGAGTTGATGGAAAAACTGTTTTAAACGGCACCTCAAATCCTACAGCACTTATTGGCAGCAATGGAGATTTTTACATTAACACCACTACAAACACTATTTTTGGACCAAAAGCAGCGGGTGCTTGGCCTGCCACGGGTGTTTCATTAGTAGGACAGCAAGGAGCTGCAGGAGCAACTGGCCCGCAAGGCCCAATTGGATTAACCGGTGCTACTGGTGCTGCAGGTACAAATGGTACGAACGGAGCAGTTGGTGCCACAGGCCCACAAGGCCCAATAGGATTAACTGGTGCTACAGGTGCAGCAGGAACAAATGGAGCAGTTGGTGCCACAGGCCCACAAGGTCTCCAAGGTCCCACTGGTGCTACTGGCCCGCAAGGTCCAATAGGCTTAACTGGTGCTACAGGTGCAGCAGGCACAAATGGAATTAACGGAGCTGTTGGTGCTACAGGACCACAAGGACCGATAGGATTAACTGGTGCTGCAGGAACGAATGGCACAAACGGCACAAATGGAGTTGATGGAAAAACTGTTTTAAATGGCACCTCAAATCCTACAGCACTTATTGGCAGCAATGGAGATTTTTATATTAACACCAATACAAATACTATTTTTGGTCCAAAAGCAGCAGGAACTTGGCCTGCCATAGGTGTTTCACTAGTAGGACCGCAAGGTGCAACAGGGTCACAAGGTCTCCAAGGTCCCACTGGTGCTACTGGCCCGCAAGGCCCAATAGGATTAACAGGTGCTACAGGCGCAGCAGGAACAAATGGAATTAACGGAGCTGTTGGTGCTACAGGCCCACAAGGACCGATAGGATTAACTGGCGCAGCAGGAAAAACTGTTTTAAACGGCACCTCAAATCCTACAGCACTTATTGGCAGTAATGGAGATTTTTATATTAACACCACTACAAATATAATTTTTGGCCCTAAAGCAGCAGGAACTTGGCCTACCATAGGTGTTTCATTAGTAGGACCGCAAGGAGCAGCAGGAGCAACAGGCGCTCAAGGACCAATAGGATTAACTGGTGCTGCAGGTACAAATGGTACGAACGGAGCAGTTGGTGCTACAGGCCCTCAAGGTCCAATAGGATTAACCGGTGCTACAGGCGCAGCAGGCACAAATGGAATTAACGGAGCAGTTGGTGCTACAGGACCACAAGGTGCTACAGGAGCAACTGGGGCGCAAGGTCCTATAGGCCCGCAAGGTTTACTAAGTAATGGTTCAACCGCAGGAAACACCCCTTATTGGAATGGATCTACTTGGGTGGTAAACAACAGCAATGTGCATAACAATGGAGCAGGTGTTGGTATTGGTACCAGCACGCCAAGTGCTTCAGCAAAATTAGAAGTAGCAAGTACAACTCAAGGATTTTTGCCACCACGTATGACCACAGCACAAAGAAATGCTATCTCATCACCTGCAACGGGGCTTATTATTTATAACACTACTACCAACTGTTTGAACTTTTTTGTTGGCACAGGTTGGAATGAAAGCTGCGGCACACCTATACTCCCAGCCGGCAGCATAACCGCCCTCAACTGCGGCAGCGCCACCAACAATGGCACGCTAACCTCAGGCACAGCAGCTAGCGGGGTAAGCAGCCTTGTACCTTATACAGGCGGTAACAGTGGCACACATAGCGGACAAATAGTTACTTCAACAGGTGTAACAGGCTTAACGGCCACGCTTGCATC
>JBILPB010000042.1:0-21307 GCA_044374175.1 Bacteroidia bacterium
AAATCTTTAAAATATATTAGTTAAAATGAAGAAATATATCATCAATAATGCAAAAATAGTGAATGAGGGTAAAATAATAGAAGCCTCTGTTTGCATTGAAAATGGAATTATCACAAAAATTGAAAATCATCCAGTCAATAAAGAAGGATTTACTATTGTTGATGCATTTGGTTTACATCTTTTACCAGGATTAATTGATGATCAGGTACATTTTAGGGAGCCAGGTTTAACGCACAAAGGAAATATTTATTCTGAGTCTAAAGCGGCAGTGGCTGGTGGAATAACATCCTACATGGAAATGCCAAACACGGTGCCAAGTGCTGTAACTATTGAACTTTTAGAAGAGAAATATAAAATTGGAAATGCTTCATCTTTGGCAAATTTTTCCTTTTTTATGGGTACAACAAATTCCAATTTAGATGAACTCTTGCGTTTAGATCCCTTAAAAGTGTGCGGTGTAAAAATTTTTATGGGTTCTTCTACAGGTAACATGGTAGTTGATAATCCAACTTCTTTAGAGAATATTTTTAAAGAAGTAAAAATGCTTATTGCCACGCATTGTGAAGATGATCCAATGATTAAACAAAATCAACAAAAGTTTATTGAAAGGTATGGCGATTCATTGGATATAAATAGTCATCATTTAATAAGAAGTGAAGAAGCATGCTACAAATCATCTTCTTTTGCTGTTGAATTGGCTAAAAAGCACAACACGCGTTTACATATTTTACATATCAGTACTGCTAAAGAATTAAGTTTGTTTGATAATAAAATACCTTCTAAAGACAAGCGTATTACTGCTGAGGCATGTATTCATCACCTTTGGTTTAGCAATGAAGATTATGCTAAAAATGGGAACTTCATTAAATGGAATCCTGCCATAAAAACTGCAAATGATAGAGCAGCTATTTTACAAGCAGTTATCGACAATAGAATTGATGTAATTGCTACAGATCATGCGCCTCACACTTTTGAAGAGAAAAGCAATCCTTATTTAGGAGCACCTTCAGGTGGACCATTGGTGCAACATGCACTTGTTGCGCTCTTGGAAATGTATCATCAGAATAAAATATCATTAGAAAAAATTGTAGAGAAAACCAGTCATACCGTAGCTGATTTATTTCAAATTGAAAAGCGTGGATATATTCGTGAAGGCTATCATGCCGATTTAGTATTGGTAGATTTAAATGGTTCATGGCAAGTAAATAAAGGCAATATTTTATATCACTGTGGCTGGAGTCCTTTTGAAGGAAATTATTTCAAATCTAAAGTGGTAAAAACATTCGTCAATGGTCACTTGGCTTATGATAATGGGGTTTTTGATGAATCGCAAAAGGGAATGAGGTTGACTTTTGATAGGTAGAATCTCTAAAAATACATAATCAAAACCACGGTTAAGCACAAACTCAATTATAATGAAAAAAATACTTCCCCTTTTTATCGCACTTATTACTTATATTGATGCACTGGCTCAACACAGTTGTTGCTCAATTGCTAGTTCTACCGAAACTTTTGCAATGCTTACGCAAGATCAACATTTTGTGGACACGCATTTGGATCCTCTTCCTTTTAGCTTAGAAAATAAATTAGGAAAAGATATTACCTTTAAAACTGCAGATGGCAAACAAGGACATGCCTATGAAATTAAGGCAAACACAGCCACCAATAATTATGTTTTTGTAATTCACGAATGGTGGGGCTTAAATGATTATATCAAACAAGAAGCAGAAAAAATTTATAAAAGTTTAGGCAATGTAAATGTGATAGCTATTGATTTATATGATCAGAAAGTGGCGGCTGTAAAGGATTCTGCCGCTAAATATATGCAAAGTGTAAAAACAGAAAGGGCCGAAAATATCATCAATGGCGTATTAAATTATGTTGGCAAAAATGCAAATGTTGCTACTATTGGCTGGTGTTTTGGTGGGGGATGGAGTATGCAATCTACTTTGCTAGCTGGTAAACAAAGCAAGGCTTGCGTAATGTATTATGGCGCTCCCGAAGAAAATCTGGATAAACTTAAAGCAATGAATGCACCAGTATTTTTTGTGTGGCCCGAGCAAGATCAATGGATCAATAAGGCCATGGTAACAAAGTTTGAAGGTAATATGAAAGCGGCTAATAAAAGTCTTGAAGTTAAATCTTACAATGCAGATCATGCTTTTGCTAATCCAAGTAATCCTAAATACAATAAGGCTTTTGCGGATGAAGCATTTAATTTATCAATGAACTTTATTAAAGTGAATTTGAAATAAAAAAACTGGCTAAGATTTAATTTTTAGAATCTTTTGGTGTTTGATAGTTCCATTTTTTAATATCACATTCAAACAATACATGCCAGCATTGAGTTCACTAAAGCTGATGATATGATGAGTGAATTGCTTTTGTATCTTAATAATGCGGCCAAACTCATCTATTATTTGAATGAAATCGATGGTTGAAATATCACCTTGAAGAAATAATTGATCATTAACTGGATTGGGATAAAAGTGAATTGTTTCCCTTTCCTGCTCATCATCTCCATTTACCAGTTGATGTATCACACCAACAGCATCTAAATCAAAACCACCTTGAGGATATGGAGTAGGGTAGTGCTCGTTGATGATATGATTATTTTGATCATAACTTGCATATATTGGATTAATGCTCCCAATAACATCAATGACCTTAACGTGCGTTATTGAATCGGTATTTAAACCTTGTATGCCCATCATTTCATCTAAATCAAAGGGCGTACCATACATAGCGCGATATTTACCGGCCAAATTATTCATCAAAGTAGCATCGGCATTGTAGTCAAACGGTCCCATTTGAACATCGGTTTGCGTGTTTGAGGTGGCTTTAAATCTAAAGAAATTAAAACCATCGCTACTCACTTCAACAAATGCTAATTCTAAAAATTCATCAATAAATCCATTTTCAAAAATTGCAAAATCAAAGCCTGGTCCATTGGTTATGGGCTTTTCAAATTGTACAGTGGCCGAACCTCCATCGCCTAAACTCACAATTTGAATGCCATCTGCCTGACCAATCACCAGACTACTGTCGCCTGTGTTTGTATAGCCTAAACTTGTATCAGCCACATTTTGATAACCTCTTTGCACGGTGCAATTGGTAGCCCATGCCACAAAAATGCTACTGTCTTTAAAAATGGCAGTACTGCCTAAAGTGCCAGCAGCTCCTGGAAATTGAGCTGCACAAAACGAAGCATTTGAAAGGAGCAGTACGAATAAAAATTTGTAAATTTTCATTGATGGTGATTAACTATTTTTATATCCATAAGCACAATGTCTACAACCGCTTTGGCAACATTTTCCTCTTAATACATGATACAATGCTGTAAAAACAAAATAACCATTTTCAACGTAATAATGTGTTCCTTCAATCATTTCAGCGCGGCTTTCAGGAAAACGATACATTGTTGACTTTTGGATTAATTCATTTAATTCGCTTAGGCAATTATTGCAAAGGCAATCGTAATTCGTTTGTTTTAAAAAGGCAACAGTATCTTTTGTGATGCTCACTTTATTACATTCACATAGCGTAATGTTGCCAGCCAGACATTCAATAACTGCTTTGCATCTTCCGCAGTATTTTGTTGTTGAATTATTGTTCAACCGATTTTAGTGCTGGTAGTTTATACTGTGCAAAGGCAAAACTTCCAAATAAAATCAGGCTATAAAACATGTCACCAAGCATAGTGCCTTTTAAAAATGGGATACCAGCAGCATAACAAGTCGTTAAACCCATAAAATTTTGCGGGTAAAATGAATTGCCTACCCAACATCCAACATTGGAAATTAAAAAGAAGATGATGGTAGAACTCAAAGCACCAAGGAGTATGCGCTCCTTATTCACTTTTTTAAATAAAGGAATAGCAATTAAAGCAATCACCAAATAGCTGAGGTATTGCCAATAAAATCCATCATAAAACCATGTAAAGCTTGGATAATATTGCGCATAAATAACATTATTGATAAATAGGTCACTGAGCCAGGTGGCAGCAATTGGGATCAACAATACTTGCCATTTTTTTGAAAAATGAGCCGCCCCAAAAAGGGCTATTGCACCAAGTGGCGAAAAGTTAGCAGGATGTGGAATCATTCTTGAAAAAGCAGCCAATAATATTAGCGCTGTTAAAACGGAAAAACGAAGGTTGATTTTAGTATTCATAATTTAATTGTTTTAAAATAATAATTATGAAAAGCGAATGAAATAAACAGTTTTAACCCACAGAAAATGGATTAAGAAATGAATGCTCATGCACTTTTCGTGAGTGCTTTTGCAGAATCAACCATTAAGTATCTGACTTATCTGTTTTAACAGATTTCACAGTTGCACGACAGTCCACGATTTACACGTGGTTCCTTAATTATTTAGTTGATTGAGTCAAAGAACTTGCTACAAAGATATAAAATGAATACAAATAGGATAAAAAATATTTATCATCTAAAAATGATAAATAACTTTAGCGCCAATATTTCTTCCCATGTTGTAAATGCCACTGCTATTAGCTCTTATGTCAGCAAAATACTCAAAGTATTTTAGCCTGCTCATGTTCGATTGATAAATTTTATCTGAGATATTATTGATAAAAAATTGCAAGTTCAGTTGCTTTGATGCTTCACAAAAGAGCTCAATTTGAAGCGCTGCATGTAATAAAAGATATGCAGGCGATGATGTTTCTGTTCCGTACAAAGCCATAAACCTTTCTTGTTGGGCATGATATTCAATTTCAAACCTTGGACTCAAATTTTTTATTTTCCAATTTTTTAAAGCAAGCTCCTGCGATACAATCATGTTCCATTGTGCAGGTGGAATAAAAGGTAAATATTCACCATTTGTTTTGGCATTTCTATAAATTTCATTTCTGTTATAGCCGTTAACAAATTGAAAGCTGTTGGTCATGGAAAACCCATTCAATACTTCTGGATGTAACGTAAAACTCGACTCCAAGCCATATAGTTGTGCTTTGGCTTGCTGGTATTGAAATGTTTTGTTGCCTTGCGTATCTGTTACAGGCATATTATTTACATCTGCTAATTGCGCTAAATAAATGTAGTTTTGAATTTTATTTTCAAAAAATGCGCCTAAATCTTGTTGATTAGAAAATTCTGCTTCAAATTTTTGATTTCCTAAATATACGATTCTTGCACCTGGGTCTAGGCCATTAGAGGCTAATTCTGTGATGCCAGGGGCACGGTATCCTCTCGAAAAATTAGTTTTAAAATGCCAATGTTCATTTAATATGTAGCTTATGCCAGCGCTTCCCGAAACACCATCAAAACTCTTTGTAAATGCCTTGTATTGGTGGTAGTTTTCTGGATTTCCTTTTTGAAAATTTTGCTCATTAAAACCATTGGTAGGGTTTAAAATAGTAAACAAATCATAAACATTTATTTGACGGAAATCATAGCGTAAACCTGTGCTCAAGGTGAACTGCTCCCATTTCCAACTGTTATGAACAAAAAAACCTACATCAAAAAGTTGATAATTAGGAATAGCAAAATCGGTTGCATCGGCATTATTATTATGTTGCCACATGCCATTAATACCAATGGCTGTCAACCTGTTTTTTGTTTCAGGTAGTTGATATAAAGTGCTGTAATTTAAAGTATTTAATTTTACAAAAAGGCCAGCTTGCGCAAGGTCAGTAGGATGAGTAATCTCCTTTCTGATATTATGTTGCCAGGCCAATGAATAATTTAACTTGCTTTTACCAAGGTCAAAGTTTTGTTTTAAATAAATTCTGTAATGTTTAATTTGTTGATGTAAATCGGCAGGTGCATACCTGTTCAATTTTTCTGCGGGCACTATGGGTCTTTGTTTAATGTCATCTAAATTTCCTTCATATTGCTGGTAAGTAAAGTTTCTGCTTATGGAGTCTCTGCTGCCATCAGGAATTCCTTGAATATTATCATATAAGGTTGTATTTAAACTAAGGTCACTTTTTTTGAAATGCACTAAAAGCTTACCACTTAAATTAATTTCTTGAAAACCGGTATTGTAAACCCTACCATCAACTTTATTTCTATAGTTTTTGGCAATTCTGTGTGAGGCGCTTACAGCGTATGATACCTTGCGAATAGTTTGATTTAAATATACCCCACTGCCAATTAAATTATTGTTGTGTTGATATTCATTAATTATTTTTCCATTTACTCCTTTAATTAATGTATCAGTTATTTGTGGAATAAAACTTACAACACCAGCCACTGCATCTGATCCATACATTAAGCTTGCTGGACCTTTTATCACTTCTATCTTTTGCACCCCATAAGCATCAATTTCGAGTCCGTGCTCACCTCCCCACTGCTGACCTTCCTGTCGAATACCATCATACAAAGTTAATACGCGGTTGTAACCTAATCCTCTAATAAATGGCTTAGAAATATTGGGGCCAGTTTTTAACATACTCACGCCCGTGCTATTTTTTTGTAACACATCCATCAAATTACTTTCATTGCTTTGTTCAATATTTTTTAAACCAATACTACTGATGGCTAGGGGATTTTCTTTTATTCGGGTAGCTTTACTTACTCCGGTAATCACAAACTCATTCAATTTTATTTCTTGTTTTTCTAATTCAAAGTTAAGGATGAGGTCACTTTTAAGGCTTATTTTTTTTTCAATTTTCCTATAGCCCATGGCATTTACCAAAAGAGTATAATTCCCTTCCTTTAAATTATCTATTTTGTAGAAACCCTCCTCATTACTGATAACGCCCAACGGTGATTTTTCAATAATTATCTGGGCAAACGGAATGGCTATATCAGCAGATGTGATTTTTCCACTGATTTCGAATGATTGCGCTTTACTTTTAATACTAAAGCAGCACAACAAATATAAAGTTAGGAATATAAACTTTGTACGCTTCAATTTATCTAAAAATAGAATAATAAGAAGCAAAAGTATAAAAGTTAGGCAAGCAAAACAAAATTATTTAGATATTATTTTGTATTTTTGTCAAATGTTATCATTTACAGAAGAAAACTATCTTAAAGCGTTGTTAAAAATAGGACTTGAAAGTGGCCATGCTGAAGCCGGTACCAATGAATTGGCTCATATTTTAACTGTAAAACCTGCCACCGTAACCGGCATGCTCAAGAAATTAAAAGAAAAAAAGTTGGTGAATTATGAGCGCTATGGTAAAATAACTTTAACCCGCGAAGGAAAAAAACGAGCCATTGAAGTGCTCAGAAAGCATCGCTTATGGGAAACATTTTTGTACCAAAAACTTTCATTTACTTGGGACGAAGTGCATGAAGTGGCCGAACAATTAGAGCATATACAATCGGCTAAATTAGTCGATCGAATTGATGAATTATTAGGCTTTCCAGAGTTCGATCCACATGGCGATGCCATACCAAATGCAAAAGGTGAAATAAAAACGCGCATACAAATAACTTTAGACGAAATTGAACCTGGAAAATCTTGTAAAATGGTAGCGGTAAAAGATAACTCAACACCATTTTTACAGTATGTTGTTAAGGTTGGTTTAGGAATAAGCAGCAACATTAAAGTAATATCACGGCAGGCTTATGATGCTATGTTAATTATTGAAGTAAAAGCCAAAAAACATACGGTGAGCCAAAAATTTGCACAAAATATTTTTGTGGTCACAGAAATTAAAAACTGATAAAAGCTGAAATTGAATTACGCCATATCAGAATAATAACGCCACTTATAGCAATTAAAGCCCCAATTATTATTGGCAAGGTGATTCTCTCTTTATGAAAAACATAGGCTAAGGGAATCGCAAAAACGGGAACAAGCGAGAAGATTGTTTGCGCAACCGCAGAATCAATAGTTGTTATCGTTTGCATAGCAAAAGTTAATCCTAAAACAGTGCCTGAAAGTGTTCCCAAACTTAAATAAAGCAAGCCTTTTCTGTTTTCATACTTTACTATATTTCTTGTAATAGGTTTTATTTGTTGACTCATAAATGCAAATAATAATAATACAACCACGCTGGCCATAACTCTTAACCAGGCGGCATGAAATGGCGCAATTTCAATAGGATTATTTTCATATGCCTTTTTGGCCAAAACCAATCCTGCACCTTGGCACAAGGCTGCGCCAATAGCATATCCAATGCCTAATAAGCTCATTTCACTAGTGGTATCTTTTTTCTGCAAACTAATGAAAACAATGCCTGTTATTGTTACAGCAATGCCAGTTATTCCAATCAGATTAACATGTTCGCCCAATAAAAAGTATCCAAAAATGATAGCAGTACCTGGCGCTAATGTGGAAAAAATACTCGAATTTCTGGCACCTATAGCCCTGAATGCAGAAAACGAAAAGTAATCCCCTAAAGCCAAACCAACAATGCCAGAAAGGCCTAACCAAATCCAATTTTGAGCCCCGGGAAACCAGAATAAATTGGCTAAAGATATATTTTCTTTAATGATAATAAATGGGCTTAGCAAAAGCATAGCCAATATTAAACGCATTAAATTAATGTGTGTTGCTTGAAAGTATTTGGTACTTAAAGTAAATGGAAAGATGCCAACTGCCCAACATAAAGCGGTAATAATTCCATAGTATTCGCCTCTCATTTTGTTGCTTTATCTGCTCCCAAAAATAGAACTCCCAATTCTTACCATGTTGCTTCCGCATGCAATAGCTATGGTATAGTCGTTGCTCATACCCATGCTTATAATTTTAAAATCATGATTTATGAGTGATTCACTTGATTTTAGTTTTTTAAAAAAATCGGCAAGACTCATGAATTCTTTTGACACTATTTGTTCATCCGATGTATTAGTTGCCATGCCCATCAAACCTACAATCTTAATGTTTTGAAGAGCTGTAAATTCTTTACCTTGTAATAAAGCTTCCACTTCATCATAATCTAATCCAAATTTGCTTTCTTCCTTGGCAATATAAATCTGCAATAAACAATTGATGACACGATTGTTTTTGGCTGCTTCCTTATTAATTTCTTGCAGCAGTTTTAAACTGTCAACCGCATGAATGAGCGAAACAAATGGCGCAATATACTTGACCTTATTTGTTTGTAAATGCCCTATTAAATGCCATTCAATATTTTTAGGAAGTAACTCATATTTGCTGCACAACTCTTGTACTTTATTTTCTCCAAATATTTTTTGCCCACAATGATAGATAGCAATTATATCTTCAATGGGTTTTGTTTTGGAAACTGCCACCAAAGTTACCTCGGGTGGCAGCGATTTTTTGATTTCAATATAAGCCTTAGTATCTAACAAGGTATTTTTACAATAATGTTTTTTAACTATTCATCGAAAGTAAAAACTCATCATTATTCTGGGTATTACGCATACGTTCCTGCAAAAACTCCATGGCTTCTAATGGAGTCATATCGGCCAGGTATTTACGTAAAATCCATAAACGTTGTAAGGTATCTTTATCCAATAATAAATCATCTCTTCTGGTGCTGGATGCCACAATATCAATAGATGGGAATATACGTTTGTTAGATATTTTTCTATCCAACTGTAATTCACTGTTTCCTGTTCCTTTAAATTCTTCAAAAATAACTTCATCCATTTTTGAACCTGTTTCAGTTAAGGCAGTAGCTATGATTGTTAGCGATCCACCGTTTTCAATTTTTCGGGCAGAGCCAAAAAATCTTTTTGGTTTGTGCAATGCATTAGCATCAACACCTCCACTCAATACTTTGCCTGAAGCTGGTTGTACTGTGTTATAGGCTCTGGCCAAACGTGTAATACTATCTAATAAAATCACCACATCATGTCCACATTCAACCATGCGTTTTGCTTTCTCTAACACAATATTTGCAATCTTTACATGCCTGTCTGCAGGTTCATCAAAAGTAGAAGCTATTACCTCGGCTTTAACGCTACGGGCCATATCTGTTACTTCTTCAGGTCTTTCATCAATCAATAAAATAATTAAATAAACCTCTGGATGGTTAGCGGCAATAGCGTTGGCTATATCTTTTAATAATACTGTTTTACCAGTTTTTGGTTGAGCTACAATTAAAGCTCTTTGTCCTTTTCCTATAGGCGTAACTAAATCAAAAACACGCGTACTCATATTGTTTTGGGCGTGTCCGGTAAGTTTAAATTTTTCGTATGGAAACAGGGGGGTTAAATAATCAAAAGGAACTCTGTCTCTTATATAAGAAGGTTCCCTTCCATTGATGCTGTCAACTTTTATTAAAGGAAAATATTTTTCACCTTCTCTTGGAGGTCTTATAGCACCTTTAATAGTATCACCTGTTTTAAGGCCAAATAATTTAATTTGCGATTGTGAAACATAGATATCATCCGGAGAATTCAAATAATTATAATCAGATGAACGCATAAAACCATAACCATCAGGCATTATTTCTAATACACCTTCACTAACTACAATCCCATCAAAATTATACATGTTTTCAGGCTTTCTTTCCGGGGCTGGAAACCTTCTAGGGAAGTTGTTTTCATTCCCTTTTTGTCGAGGCTCTTGATTGATATTTTCCTTATTCTGATCTTTATTCTGGTCTTTATTCTGATCTCTGAATTGTTCTCTCGGTTGATTAAATTCTTTACGAACTGGTGGATTATTTATTGGTTTAGAAGAGATAGGCTCTTCTACCTGGTCTGTTTTTATCTGAACTTCCTCTTTAACAAGATTTTCAACTTCCTCATTTGCTATGGCTTCAATTTCATCCACCACAAGAGTTTTAGCTTCTACTGCTGCAATTGTTTCTTGTAACAATTCTTTTTCTCGAGCCATTTCAAAATCGTTGTTCTCCTGAATTTCAATTAATGGATCCTCCTCCATTTTAACAGCTACCTTTGGCTTTCGGCCTCTTTTTTTAGGAGCTTCTTCAGCAGCTTTTGAAGGAGCATTCGTTTTCATAAGAATCTGTTCAATAATTTCTTTTTTGGTAAGATTCTCTAATTGTTCTATTTTAAGTTTAGAGGCTAATGTTTTAAGCTCGCCCACAAGCTTTTCACTCAATTCGTTTTCGGTATACATGTAATAAGATTTTTAGCAGAAATAGGGTGTGTTTTTTTGAAATAAACAGCGAATTAATCAATAAATAATTAAAATTTTTGTGGTGATATAAAGCAAAGAAATTTGCTTTGGCAATAGAATTTTGCGCTGCAATGATACAAATAATATTTATATCAAAAACTTAAAATGTAATTTTTCGATGAATTTATTTAAAAATACGTTAAGTTGTCAAAACATAGTTATGTCTTGATGAGGTAATAAATTGCCAACAATTTATTGTTAATTTAGAATGATTCTTTGATTTCCATCTTATAAATTCGCATCAGATTTGAAAATTTAATATAAACTCAAAATAAACAAAAATGAAACAAACAATCACTAAAGTGAAGACTTTTGCACTGTTGCTTTTTGCCGCAACTACAAGTCTAATGGCACAAACAATTGTTACACCTGATGGACCTACTACCTTCTGTGATGGAGCAAGTGTAAATCTTAATGCCACAGGTGGAACAAATTATCAATGGTACAAAGATGCTGTGTATTTGCCAGGTGCAACTAATGCAACATTGAATGTAACTACAAGTGGTAATTATCAAGTAAACGGATCTAGTGGATGGGTGAAGCAGTCGCCAACAGGTGGTACATCCAATTTAAATGATGTGTACAGTGTAAATAATAGAATTTTTATTGTAGGAGATGATGGGTTTTTTCGCAGATCTTATAACAATGGTGGTGTTTATACTACAGTAAGTACAGGTACTACACAAAATTTAAACTCAGTGCATTTTGTGGATACCTTAACTGGTTGGGTTGTTGGTGATGGTGGTTTAATTCTATTTACTGCTGATAAAGGAAACAATTGGACTACACAAACCAGCGGTACATCACAAAATCTATTAGCGATTAATTTTGTTGATGTTGATACAGGTTATGTGGTAGGCGCCAATGGTACAATATTAAAGACCGTTGATGCAGGTGCTACATGGATTGCTCAAACAAGTGGAACAACTGCGCAGTTAAATGCAATTCAATTTAGTACAGGAGCAAATATAGATCGCGGTTTTGCTGTAGGTAATAATGGTACTATTCTTCGCACTATTGATGGTGGTGCAACTTGGACTGTTGAAGTGAGCGGAACAACTGCCAATTTAAACGGTGTAGGAGTAAGCGCTGCTAATCAGGCAACTGTAGTAGGAGATAATGGTACTGTTTTAAGAAAAAGCAGCAGCGCTGGTGCTTTTGTTGCCCAAACAAGCGGAACAACACAAAATTTAACTGCCTGCCAAATGCGCAGCAGTGCTAGAATAAACATTGTTGGTAATGGTGGTGTTGTGTTGCGTTCAACCGATTCAGGAGCTAATTATTTTGCTGTTGGGCCAGGTGTTTCTACCAACTTTACCTCTTCATTTGCCAGAACAAATACAGCAATTATTGTGGTTGGAGATGGTGGTGCAACTTATCGCACCACAAATTCAGGAGTAACTTGGTCAAATCAAAATCCTAATATTTTTGTTAATGCAACCGACTTTTATAGCGGAACTGCTGGCATAGCCGTTGGCGATGCAGGAACAATTTTTAAAACAACAACTAATGGTATCGCTTGGTCGAACAGAGCAAGTGGTACTTCTGAAGATTTAAATGGTGTTTTTTGCTTTGATGCAAATACATATTGGGCAGTAGGTAACAATGGTACCGTTATCAATTCAATTGACGGTGGCACAACATGGGCGCCTCAAACAAGTGGTGTTACGGAACATCTTTCTGCAGTTTGGTTTACATCGGCTTCTAATGGTGTTGCTGTTGGCGAAAATGGAATCTTGTTAACAACTAACAATGGTGGTGCTAGCTGGAATGGAGTGTTTCAAGGTGCTGAAAATTTAAATGCAATTACTTTTGTTTCTGCAACTAGAGGGTATATTGTGGGTAACAATGGAACAATCTTTTTTTCACCAGATGGTGGATTATCTTGGTTTGCTCAAATATCTTCTCTTGGTTCAAATCTTTATGCCATCTCATTCAGCGGATCCAATGGGGTGATTGCAGGAGAAGGCGGAAAAGTACAATTAACTGCTGATGCAGGTGCAACATGGAACGCAATAGGTAGTATCGTAGGTGTTGATTTGTTTGGTGCTAGAATGGAGTCTGCTACTGAAGCTGTTGTTGCAGGAAATGGAGGAAATATTTTAAGAACAAATGATGCAGGTGCTACTTGGGTGAGTGTGGTGAGTGGTACTACCTCAAATATTTTATCATTAAATTATTTCAATAACAATAATGGTTATGCTATGGGTGATGGATTTTGTTTAAAATATACTACACCAGCTTTAACTCCTGTTACTCAAGTAAATGTTCAAGCAAATCCAATAGCATCAATCACTCCTGATGGAGCACTTTCTCAATGCCAAGGCAACATTATAACGCTAACTTCAGGTGCAGGTGCTGGAAATTTATGGAACACCAACGAAACATCAGCTTCAATAGTTGTTACAACTTCAGGAACTTATTCTGTTACAGTAACTAGTAATAACTGTACAGCTTCTGCTAGTGTTAATGTTGTATTTACAAGTTGTGTTCCATCTACTAACTTAAGACCAATAGATTGTTCAAATCAAAACTTGTCTTTAAATTCAGCTATTGGTTGTACACAGATTATTGGAGTTACTTCTTATCAATGGGAAATTTGGGATGCAGCTGGAGTTACTTTGTTAAACACTAAAAATACTACACCTAATTATTTGTTAATGAATCAACTATTACCAACGATTCAGTATGGAACACAATATCAAGTTAGAGTTAGAGCTTTCATTAGTAATTTATTCAGTGACTTCAGTCCTTTCTGTACATTAGGTACAATCTGTGATCCAACTATTTGTGGCGTTCCTAACACACAAGTAAGAGCAGTTGATTGCGGAAAATTCAATTATAAAATTGCAAGTGGTCGTTTGGTTGCAAATCTTGTGCCTGCTGCCACGCAATACGAATTTGAATTTAGGGATTTAATTACGGATGCTTTTGTTACCTCTGTAATTTCTTCTTATGGAGGAGCTATTTTCTTTAACGCAGTACCAGGTTTAGTTATTGGTCAATACAATGTTTATGTTAGAGCTAAAAGAGGTGGAATTTGGGGTAGTTTTGGAACTCCATGTGCTATTGGAATCAACGGTTTAGCTAAAGACGCTAATGATACTGAAACTTCAGAAGAAGCAGATTTATTTGCAAGTAATTTCATTGAAGGTATAGAAATTAATGCAATGCCAAATCCTTTTAATGGTGAAACTAATGTTGTAGTAACGGCTACCGAAAACGAAGACTTACAAGTTAATATTTTCGATATGACAGGTCGCTTAATAAATGAGTTTAAAGCGGTTACTAACCAAAAATTTGTGGTTGGAAATGAATTAGAAAATGGTGTGTACATTATTACTGCTACAAACCAGGCAGGTTCAAAATCAGTTTTTAGAATCATCAAACAATAATCAATTAATTTAAATTTTTAAAAGCGGCAATCTTCATTGATTGCCGCTTTTTTTATGTTAAGGATATTTTGATTTTGATAGGAAAGGTTAAAATTTATCCTACGTGGCTTTACGAATCAACATCCAAAAACAAACTAAAGCATGAGGTCAATATTTTTCTAAAATAGCTTTATGGGGCAATTTCTAAATCAGTTCTCTTTTAAGGAACAATTCATTTAAAGGCATTAAAAACTATTTTAATATTGCCTGATTATTTGAACTCAAAAGGTATTTTATAATAAATCAATATTATATTGGTTACCTTTGCACTCCAAAAAATTAAAAATGAGTAATATAGTTGCAATAGTAGGAAGGCCAAATGTAGGTAAATCAACGCTTTTTAATCGTTTGACAGGAAGTAGACATGCCATTGTTGATGAGGTAAGCGGTGTTACGCGTGATAGACACTATGGCGTATGCGATTGGAACGGTAAAGAATTTAGTGTAATTGATACCGGAGGATATGTAATTGGCAGTGATGATGTTTTTGAGGCCGAAATTAGAAAACAGGTTGAATTGGCAATCAATGAGGCTAACATCATTATTTTTGTTGTGGATGTGGTGGATGGGATACATGATTACGATCAAATTGTAGCGCAATTACTCAGAAAATCAAAGAAGAAAGTATTTGTTGCCGTAAATAAAGTTGATAACAGCGAAAGATACAATATGATTTCTGAGTTTTATAGCTTGGGATTGGGTGAATTATATGCTATTTCTTCAGCAAGTGGCGCAGGAACAGGCGATTTGTTAGACGAAGTGGTAAAACATCTTAATCCTGATGTAATACTTGATAAGGAAGAAGATCGTTTGCCTAAATTCGCCATCATTGGAAGACCTAATGTAGGTAAATCATCATTGTTAAATGCACTGATAGGAGAAGAAAGAAATATTGTTACATCAATTGCAGGAACCACAAGAGATACAATTCACAAACGTTACCAATCTTTTGGCCATGATTTTGTATTGGTGGATACCGCTGGTGTGCGTAAAAAAGGAAAAGTTCACGAAGACCTAGAATTTTACTCTGTAATGAGGTCCATTAGAGCCATTGAGTCATCTGACGTTTGTTTATTGATGATTGATGCACAAGAAGGATTTGAATCTCAAGATGTGAATATTTTTCACCTTGCCGAAAGAAACCATAAAGGCATTGTAATTTTGGTCAATAAATGGGATTTAATTGAAAAAGATAACCAATCTACTAAGGTATTTGAGCAACAAATTAGAGAAAAAATTGCGCCATCAAAAGATGTTCCTATTGTGTTTATCTCTGCCATAACGAAGCAAAGAATTTTAAAGGCACTTGAAACAGCTGTTGAGGTGCATCAAAACAGAATCCAAAAAATTGCTACAAGAAAACTGAATGACATCATGTTGCCAATTTTGGAAAACAATCCACCTCCCTCTTTTAAAGGAAAGTATATTAAAGTTAAATTCATAACCCAATTGCCAACCCATGCGCCAAGTTTTGCATTTTATTGCAACTTGCCTCAGTATATTAAAGAACCTTACAGGCGTTTTGTGGAGAACAAAATGCGCGAAAACTTTAATTTTAATGGCGTTCCTATTTTGATATTTTTTAGACAAAAATAGGATTATTTCTTTTCCTTTAATTGTCATTTTTATATGACAAACTTAAATTAATAATCGATGAGTTATTTGATTTTAATTGGTTGTTAATCAATTTGATAGCTCCTTTGAAAGTTATTTAATGAATTTTTTTCGCAATTTAAGTAATTGATTAATAGTTAATTGTTTTAAATTTAACATTGATAATAGTTTAACTTTTTTTAAGCCGTCATTCAAATAAATTTAGAAGGCTTGATTTTAACCTTAAACGAGCTAGACTTGTTGATAACCAATAATTTATAAAACAATTGGTAGGCAGTTTATGAGAATTAATGTACCTACAAACTAAAGTTTAACACTAAATTATTGTAATTAATCGTTTGTTGTTAATAAAAATGTGTTACTTTTGTACTTTGTGGCACGAGTTAAATTTGCCAACAATCGAATCTTGAAAAGCTAGATAAATATAAAAACAAAGCATACCAAACCAATGATTAATACCAATAAAACAATAAACATGAAAGATTTTATTAAAAAGTTTCTACTCTTGGTAGCCTTTTACTGCCTATCAGGATTAAATGCACAAGCAACAAATTATTACACTTTTATTAGTGGTGATTGGAGCAACCCAGGCATTTGGACACAAGATCCAACTGGATTAACATCTGTGAGCCCAGGTATACCAGGTGCCGCTGATGCAGCATTTATTATCAATAACAAAAGTGTTACAAATACAGTCACCGCAAGAACTGTAACTGCCACTTTTATTCAATTAAATGCTACTCTTGATTTGGGTACCATCACGGGTAATAATTTAGGTACAGTAACTGGTTTAGGCTTAATTAAAATAAGTGCTACCAGTTTTCCAGCTGGTACCTTTACAGCCTTTGTTGCTGCAATCGGAGGTACCATTGAATATTATGATGTAACTGGCACTTTACCTGCTAATTTAACTTATAACAATTTAATTTTGTCTAACAGCACAGGTGCTGCAAACACATTAGTATTCTCTAATGGTACCAATCCTACAAACTACACCATTAACGGTAATTTAACTTTTAACAATACGGGCTCAGGCAGTTTGCAAGTTACTCTTGGAAATGCAGCAACCAACGTTATTAACCTCTTGGTAAATAAAAATATTACAGTTTCAGCTGGTGTAACATTTAATGCTGGTAGTTTTAATGCCATTCACCAAATTGAAGTATTGGGTAATTTTACCAATAATGGACTTGTTCAATTTAGTAATTCGGCGCAATTTACAGCTGCTTTAAATGGGGCTGTTAATGTTAAATTTTCTGGACCTACTGCCGCATTTTTATTTTGTAATGGTCTTACTAATGTTTACGCGTTAATCATCAATAAAGGTATTGATGCGGGCACTACCATACAATTTAACTCTTCGGCTCCTGGCAATTTACAATTGTTTACTAATGGTGATGCAGTTCAATTTATTACTGGTACATTACGATTGAGTGTAAATAATACGCTAACACGCGTTAACGGAGGTGCTTTGTTTTTAATTCCTGAAGCAGCCAGATTATGGATTGATGGTGCATCAATGTTGTTAAATGGTTCGGCCAATGGAATTCAAGTGGATGGCGAATTTAAAGTTACATCAGGAAATTTCTCTATAGGAAATGAAGGTTTGATACTAGGATTATCGGGTTTAATATCAATTGATGGAGGAACCAACACGGTAGAGAAAATTCGTCCAGTGGTTACAGTTGGAACCCAAGCAGGAACTTTTGCTATGACAGCAGGTGTATTAAATGTTGATGGAAGCACAACTGGTTCAGGAAATGCTGATTTTCCACGTTTTTGTCTACCTTATATAGGTCAAGGTTTCTTCATGTCGGGCGGTATATTAAATATCGCTAATCCTGAAACAGGCACTGCGGTTGATGGTGGTTTGTTGTTAGGTTGTACTAATTTTAATGTAGTTAATGGAAATATTAATTTAACTATTCCAGCTTCTTCAAGCAACTTTATCGTTAATTCTTCGGTACCTCTATTTAACTTAAACATTAACAAGGCAGGCGCAGGAAGTGGCAAATTAATTTTGGCCAATCAAGTCATAGGAGCTGGAATAGCTCTTGCCTCTCCAATTGCTGCTTTACCTTTGGTTATTAATCAAGATTTAATTTTAGTAACAGGAAGTAATCCAGTGTTGCAGGCCAACGACATTAATGTTTCAGTTAAAAGAAATTTTTCAATCAATATTGGAACGACCTATACACCAGGAAATAACACAACCATTTTTAACGGCCCCACAACTCAGTTTTTTACCTTAAATGGAACAATTACTGCTGGTTTATATAATTTAACCATAAATAAACCATTAACTGTAAGTTGTTTCTTAGCTGGTTCATCAACATCATTAACTGTTTTAAATGATTTAACTGTTTTAGCTGGAACATTAAATGATGTAGCTAAAACAATAAACTTAAGCGGCAGTGCATTTGTTACAGGTTTAGTGGCTGGGAATGGAGGTTTAACCATGGTTGGTACTGGATCTCAAACAATTGGCGGAAATGGTTCAGGAAGGATTGCCAATTTAGTGCTTAATAAACCGAGTGGAACAACTACTTTAGTTGCAAACATTCAAGTAGAAACAACATTAAGATTAGCCAATGGCGTGCTTGATATTGGTTTATTTACTTTAAATCTAACTGTTCTTGCTAAAGTTTATGATGCACTTACAGGAACTGGAACTGTTTTCAATAATACTAAAATGGTTAGAACCGATGGCATAGCTTCGGCAGGTGGTATTAGAAAAAGATATAGTGCAACAAATTTATCGTTCTTATACCCATTAGGTACTGCAAACAAGTATACGCCTGCTTTCATTAATATTGTTGGTACTCCTTCGGTTTATGGAACTATCAACATTAGGGCAGTAAATAGCGAACACCCAATTGTTACTGCAAGTAACCAAGCATTAAAATATCACTGGAAAACTTCAAGCTCAGGCTTTATTCTAGGTGCTGCCAATGTTGAACATAGATACACTTATGATGAATCTGATGTGGTAAGTGGTGTTGGTGTTGATGAAACAGAATACGTGGCTGCTTATTATCAACCATCTGATGTAACTTGGGTTACAGGAGATGTAACAGAGGTAGATGAAACTGCGAATGAAATATTTATTGATCCAAATGTATTTGGACAAATTATTGATGGTGAATTTACAGCGGGTGACAGAGATCCTGCAGATCCATTCGAAGCAGTAATTGCCTTTTATTCAATTAGAAATGGTAATTGGGAAGATACCAATCCTTTAACTACTCCTTGGTCATTAACTGGTCATGCTGGTGCACCAGCCCCCACTAGTCCTGGTCCTAAAAATCCAGTTTTTGTGGGCGATGGTATTAGCTTTTCTCATAATGTAACTGTTACTGCTAATGGTGCAAAATCCGGAAACTTTTTCATAGGTAGTGGTTCAACCATTGATATTGGAGCCACAACAGGTCATAACTTTTCGGTATTAAATGGTTTTGGCGTGAGTGGTTCAGGTACAATACGCATTTCTTCATCAACACCAACGGCAGTTTTTCCAGCTGGTGATTTTGGTTTGTTTCTTGGTAACACAGGTGGAATTGTTGAGTATTACACCACCGGTACAAGTTTTACCATTCCTACAGTAACGGCTCTTCCAAGTGCTTTAGTTCTAAATGGATACAATTTTTTAACGGTGAATCCTGCAGTAGGAGCAACGATTACGATGCCAAATATTGATTTGACTGTGAATAATATTTTTAGAAAGATTGGTGCAGGTACTTGCCTACTTAATAACACAAGCGCTAAGGTTTTGAATATATTAGGAAGTATGAGCTTTCAATCTGGTTTAACACAACTTAGAAATAACTTTGTGCAAACATTAAATGTAACTGGTAACTTTAATGTTTTTGCGGGAGCAACCTTTGAGGTGGCAACTACAGGAACTGCCGTAACTAACATATTAAATCATACAGGTTCTATATCTAACAATGGTATACTTGATTTTAATGCCGGAAGTGGTCGAGTTTGTAATTATTTCTCTACTGGTACAGGTAACAGAAGTATTGCAGGAACAAATGTTGCTGCTTTCACAGAACTTAATAAGTTTACAATCAACCGTGGCGTTGGCGCCATCAATGAATATAACTTTGATGTAAGAGGTACCTTAGTGGCACCTACCAACGACTGGTTAATTTTATTAAACGGTACTGCTAAGTTCTCAAGAGCTTACAATTTAACAATTACCGATCAAGCAGTAAATTACGTTATTCCAGGTACAGCCAAAATTGAGGTTAATAACACAGGTTGTATCCTAAATTTTGGAGTTGCCAATAGCAACCTGGCCGATTTACTCCTTATTGGTAAATTGCAAATTAATGAAGGTACAGTAAATATTGGATCGGCAGGTAATCCTGTAAATAATGATATCGAATATGCCTCAGTTGGAACACCAGAAATTGAAGTTAAGGGTAATGGTACTTTATTTGTTAATGGACAAATTAGAAGGAACGCCTCAGTTTTAAATGGTGCATTAATATACAAACAAGCTGATAATAGTAGTGTAATTATTAATGGTTCTAATGCAATTCCAACAAGAGCAAAACTTGAGATAATCAACTTTGGTAGTGTATTCAATATGAGCGGTACATCTACACTTCGTTTAATTAGAGGTGGAGGAACATCATTTGGCGACTTGTTTTTACAAGCTGCTTCAAACACAGTTACTGGTGGAACTATTTTATGTCAGCAAGGGGGTATTGGAACTCCTCAAACTTACTCCATTAATTCTTTAGTGCCCCTCTTTAATTTAACTGTTAATGGCAATTCTGCTACTAATACAGCTACTGCCAGAGTAATTAGTAATCCTTTAACAATCAAAGGTACCTTATTGATTAATAATGATTTTAGTTTCTTTAGTGGCAATGGAATTAATGTAAATATGCAAGGTAGCTTAGTAAACAACAATACCTCTAATACCATAGGAATTAATGCTGGTGGATATCAATCTGGTACCGTAACACAGATAACTTCATTCAATTCTTCTACTGGAAATCAAACCATTACAGGATTAGCTGGAAACCTTACTAACTTTGCTCACCTACAAATAAACAATACTCTCTTAGCTGGTAATGTATCTCTTGGAGCAAATACTAATATAAGAGTAAATGAGGATTTGTTATTAACTGCAGGGACATTGAATGATGCTGGCAATACTATTACAAGCATTGGCGACATACACAATAGCGCTACGCATGCGAGTGTGGCAA